>JAQSXQ010000319.1 GCA_029256565.1 Mycobacterium sp. | reverse complement strand
GGTAGTCCGGGAGCAGTTGCGACCAGACGGCGTCGACCGAGTTCCCGGTCGCGATGACGCGGCATTCGACGAGGTTGTTCGCGTCGCCGCCGGTCCGACACTGGCTCACGTCGAAGCCGGGGGTCTGCACGCCCTGCGAGTCGTACTCACCGGTGCCAGGGCCGGCGCCCATCGTGCTCGGGTCCACCCCGAGGAACAGCGCGACCACCACGATGATCAGGCCGCCCAGACCGCCGCCGACGGCGATTCCACGCCCGCCGCCGCCCCCGCCACCGCTGGATCGGGTGGTGCTCGTGTCGATCTGCATGCCCTCGTTGAACGTCATTCGCGCTCCATCCATCGACACGTCAGGGGTGGCTGCGCCGCAGCCGCGTTCAGCTTCGCACACTACGATTTCCCCGTGACGGCTCAGCGCGAAACCGCGGCGGATCGAACGATCGCGCAGACCCGCCACGGGGCCCTACGCGGCGCCGTCGAGGGCGGGGTCAACGTGTGGCGCGGCGTGGCATATGCCGAGCAACCGGTGGAACAGCGCCGGTTCCTTGCCCCCGTTCCGCTGGAGCCGTGGTCGGGCGTACGCGACGCCGTGGAGCACGGGCCGCTGCCGCCGCAGGGCCGGTCCTTCGTGGGCGGTGGGCGCGACGATCCCAAGATCCGCGACGAGGCGTGCCTCACGGTGACGGTGTGGTCGCCCGATCCGACGGCATCGCTCCCGGTGATGGTGTGGATTCCCGGCGGTGCGTTCGTGTACGGAGCCGGGCAGCTGCAGCTGTACAACGGCTCGCGGCTGGCAGCCAATGGTGGCGTCGTCGTGGTGAACGTGACCTATCGGCTGGGCGTGTTCGGCGGCTTCGACCTGAGCGCGCTCGGCGACGGGTTCGACGACAATCTCTGCCTGCGGGATCAGCTGGCGGCGCTGTCCTGGGTGCGCGACAACATCGCGGCGTTCGGCGGCGATCCCGACCGGGTGACGGTGTTCGGCGAATCCGCCGGTGCGACATCGGTGTTGGCGCTGCTCGCCACACCCGCAGCCCGCGGTCTGTTCACCCGTGCGATCGCGCAGAGCCCCGCCCTACCGCTGATCGCGGACCGCGAGACGAGGGCCAGGCGCGCTCGGCGCTTCCTGGAGCGGCTCGGCGTCGGCGTCGACGAGGTGAAGGCGCTGCCGCAGCGTCGCCTGCGCCGCGCAGCCGGCGAGCTGCAGGGGGAGAGCGCGTCGGACAGTCCGCACCTCGCCTACGGGCTCACCCACGGCGTCGACCTGCTGCCCCAGCACCCGATCGACGCGGCGCGGGCGGGCGCCGTGGAGCGCATCCCGCTGATCGTCGGTACCAACACCCACGAGGCGTCGATGTTCGCCTGGGGCAAGCCGCCCATGCTGCCGACGACCCTCGACGGGATCGAGTCCTACTTCGCCCGCACCGCGCCGCACGCCAAGGACGACGTGCTCGCCGCCTACCCGGCGTACCCGCGGCGCAGCGCGCTGGTGGCCTTCGGCGCCGACGCGATGTTCGGCGCGCCGACGTGGGCCTTCGCCGACGCGTACAGCGCGCTCGCGCCGACGCACGTCTACCGGTTCGACCACGCCACCTGGACGCTGCGCGCGCTGGGTCTCGGGGCGACCCACGGCAGCGAGATCGTGCACGTGCAGCACAGCTACTCGTCGTATCTGGGGCGCAAGATCCACCCGCTGGGCCGCCGCGTCCAGCCCGCGGTGGGCCGCCGCATGCAGCGCACGTGGCTGGACTTCGCCAAGGGCCGCCTCGGCGTACAGGAGGGCGGGGAGTGGCCGCTCTACGACGCGCACGACCGACGCACCCGCGTCATCAGGTCCACCCGCGACGAGACCGTCGCCGACCCCGACCGGGTCAGGCGTTCGGCGTGGGAGGGGCTGTACTGAACCGCTCGTCGGTGTAGCGCCGCAGGTTGTGCAGGAACCGCTGGAACAACCAGGCCATCACCGGCTTGAACAGGGTCATGCCCAGCCGGCCCGCGGTCCCGTTCGGCGTCATCGCCATGACCCACGTCAGGTGGCAGCCGCCCGGCGTCTCGACCACGCGGTAGTCCTCGGCGAACGCCGAGATCGCGTTCGACGTGCTCTGGTTGAAGCGAAAGGCCATGTGCGTGAACGGCTCCCAGGCGAGGAACTCCTCGTCGCCGACGATGTTGCCGCGCATCGTGACCGTCCGCGTGGTGCCGACGCCGCGCGGTTCGGGACTGGTCCACTCCACGTGGGTGATCACAGTGGCCCAGTGCGGCCACGACTCGGCGTCGCCGAGGACGCCGAACAGCTGCTCGGGCGTGATCGGCAGGTCGACGGTGCTGACGAATCGGAACGGGGCCGACTGGATGAATTCCAGACCGACGCGGTCACACGGGTAGGTACGTGCCATGGGTAGACACTCTAGGTGCAGGTGTCTACCCGGGACCGTCGCTCGCGGCGGCCAGCAGCGGCACCAGCACGTCGCCGATCGGCGTCGGCAGCCCGTGCTCGGCGGCCTTGCGCACCACCACCGCGTTGCGCACGTCCCACTCCAGCGGCCTGCCGTGCTGGCGGTCGGTGAGGATCGACGTCGTCAGGTCCTCGGGCAGCTGCGCGAACAGCGCCACCGTCTGGTCGATCACCTCGTCGCCCAGGTGCGCCCCCTCCGCGCGTGCCACCGCCAGGCATTCGGCGAGGTAGGCCCGTGCCAGCGCAGCCACGTCGTCGCGGCGGAACGTCCCCGACGTCCGGCCCGTCAGCACCATCACCGCACCGACGGCGTTGACGAGCAGCTTGTGCCACGCGGCGCTGACGAAGTCCGGGTCGGCCTCCACCGACATCCGCGGGCCCGCCAGCGACTCGACCAGGTGGCGTCCGGCGGGATCGTCGGGCAGGACGAGTCGCACCGGGGTGCGCAACCGCACCCACCCGTCGGGCTGCGTCTCGGCCGAGAACCACACCACGCACGGCACCACGGTCGATCCCGGGCAGTACGGCCCGACGCGCTCGACCTGCTCGACGCCGTTCTGCAGCGCGCACACCACCGTGTCCGGGCCGCACAGCGCACGCAGCCACCCGGCGGCGGCCTCGGTCTGAGTGTCCTTGACCGCCAACAGGACGACGTCGACCGGGCCGTCGACCTCGGCGGGATCGGTAAGTACGGGACGGGGCACCACGACCGCGTCGCCGTCGTCGGGGCGCACCTCGGACGTGGCACGCGGCGTGCGCCCGCAGACCAGGACGTCGCGGCCCGCCTCGTGCAGCAGCGCCGCGACGGTGGTGCCGATGGCGCCGGGCCCGACCACGGCGATCCTGCTGACGTCGGCTTCTTCGCGAGGGCGCTGGTCCACGGGGCGAAAATACCCCCGCACCGCCCGCACTAGACTCATCAGTCGGTTCGTTCCCAGTACCCACCCCCAGGACGAGGAGTCTTCGTGTTGCGCAGTCACGCCGCCGGATCGTTGCGGTCCACCGATGCCGGGCAGACGGTGACGCTCGCCGGCTGGGTGGCGCGCCGGCGCGATCACGGCGGGGTCATCTTCATCGACCTGCGCGACGGTTCCGGGGTGTCACAGGTGGTGTTCCGCGATGCAGGCGTGCTGGAGCAGGCGCATCGGCTCCGCTCGGAGTTCTGCGTCGCCGTCACCGGTGTGGTCGAGGCCCGGCCCGAGGGGAACGCCAATGCCGACATTGCCACCGGCGACATCGAGGTCAACGCGACGACGCTGACCGTGCTGGGCGAGAGTGCTCCGCTGCCGTTCCAGCTCGACGAGACCCCCGGCGAGGAAGCGCGCCTCAAGTACCGCTACCTGGACCTGCGCCGCGAGGGTCCCGGTGCGGCGCTCCGGCTGCGGTCCAAGGT
The DNA here is from genome assembly GCA_029256565.1 of Mycobacterium sp. GTDB lineage: Bacteria > Actinomycetota > Actinomycetes > Mycobacteriales > Mycobacteriaceae > Mycobacterium. The sequence goes on along the minus strand of JAQSXQ010000319.1, from coordinate 220 downwards.
CAACGCCGCGGCCCGCGGGGTGCTCGCCGGCCACGACTTCGTCGAGATCGAGACGCCGACGCTGACGCGGTCGACGCCCGAGGGCGCGCGCGACTTCCTGGTGCCGGCGCGCCTGCAACCGGGGTCGTTCTACGCGCTGCCGCAGAGCCCGCAGCTGTTCAAGCAGCTGCTGATGGTCGCGGGCATGGAGCGGTACTACCAGATCGCCCGCTGCTATCGC
>JAQSXQ010000318.1 GCA_029256565.1 Mycobacterium sp. | reverse complement strand
GTGCTCGAACTGCATGACCCCCCGACGGAGCCACGGGCCCTCGCGCGGCGGTCCAGGGTCCCGGTCGACGACCGCGATGCGGTGTCCTCGCTCGGCGAGTGTCGTGGCGAGGTAGAGCCCGGCGGGACCGGCGCCCACGATGACGATGTCCATGGGTTCTCCACGATTGAGGTAACCTGCGGTGTATTGAATACCTGAAGGGTGAACTCGAATGCGGGATGCTGTCAAGCGCGATTACCGGTCCACGTTGCGCGCAGCCCAGGCGCAGGACACCCGGCGGGCCGTCGTGAACGCGGCCGCGGAGCTGTTCGCGGCCGACGGCTACGGAGGGACGACCATCGATGCGATCGCCAGCGCCGCAGGCGTCAGCCGCAAGACCGTGTTCAGTGCCGTCGGCGGAAAGGTCGCGTTGCTCAAGATCGCGCTCGACTGGGCCGTCGCCGGTGACGACAGGCCCGTTGCGCTGGCCGACCGGCCAGCGTTCCAAGACCTGTTCGCCCTCGCGGATCCGCACCGCCTGCTGCGGGACTGGGTTCACCTTCAAGTCCAGATCGGCGAGCGGGCCGTGGGACTCTTCCGCGCGCTGGAGGTCGCCGCCGAGATCGACGGCGAGGCGCGTGAACTCCTGACCACGTTGCATCGACAGCGCCTGCAGGGCGCTGTGCAAATCGTCGACCGGATCGCCGAACTAGGTGCAGATCGGCCCGCGTTTCCCCGCGACCACGCCGTCGACGTGGCGTGGCTGGCAGCCGACCCGGTCGTCTTCGACCGAATGGTTCGCGAACGCGGGTGGGCGACCTACGCCTTCGAGGCGTGGGTCGCCGATGCCTTGATCGGGCAGTTACTCCGCGATTAGCGCGTCGGGCGTCCGTCGGCGTGGCGGCCGTGCACGTCCTGTCCGTGGACCTCTTGGGCCTGCACGTCGTGGCGACCGTCGTGACGCACGTCCTGGGCTTGCACGTCGTTGCCGTCGCGCACGACGACGCGGTCCGACTCGTCGACCTGGTCGTCGCGCCGTCCGGACTTCACCCGCGGATCCAGCGAGTCGGCGTGTTCGCGACGCTCGTCGAGGTTCGAGCGGGTCGAGTCGACCACCTCGCGATGGCTGCTCGCCCGGTCCTGCAGGCGTGCGGCCTCGGCTGCCTTGGCTTCCGCCTCCGCCTGCGCTGCGCGTGCCTTGGCCTCGGTCTCCGCGGCAATGGATTCGCGACGCTCGAGCTTGCGGCCCTCGACGTGCACTTCTTCGCGAATGCGGTCTGCTTCGGCGGCGCGCTTCTTGTGCGACGCGCTGCGCATGGCGAAGGCGATGAGTGCGATGACGATGACGGCAACGACGGCGACGATGATCCAGGTGGTGGTCGACATGACGACTCCTTCGGTCAGCGGCACGGGCGGGACATGGACGACCCACGTATTGACGTACCTGTAAGTTCGAGTGCCCGCCGAGCGGCGATCTCAAACGCTGCCGAGGTGGCTAGAAGTACCCGTTGGCCGGTGGCCACGTCCCGTTGACCGCGTAGTTGCCTGCGGCATGCGCCTTGTAGGCCAAGGGGTTGTGGCTCGCGACGGTACGGGCGTTCCGCCAGTGCCGGTCGAGGTTCAGACCGCGCGCCGTCGCCGACGCACCGCCGGTGTCGAAGAGCCGCTGGGTGGCCGACAGGGTCAGTCGCTCGGCGACCACTTGCGCCTTGGCGACCTCGATCGCCACCTCCGCGAGTGCAGGTGCGTCGGCCTCACGAGACTGGTCGGTGATGCCGTCGATGGCGTCCGCCGCCGCGAGCACCAGAGTCTCGGCAGCCGCTGCGTCGGCTGCGATGTCTCCGACCGCGCCGAGCACGAAGGGGTCGGCGGTCGCTTCCGCGGCCACGGCGTGGGCGGCGGGCCTGGCCCGCCGGCGCACGTAGGCGACGGCGTCATCGGCGGTGGCCTGGGCGATGCCTGCCGACACCGCAGCCAGGTACAGCTGCAGGAACGTCGTCGAGTGGCCGAGGTGCCGACCATCGGACACCGTGGTCACCTCGTCGGGGTGTACGACGACGTCAGTGAATCGGGTGCCGCCGCTGGCAGTGGCCCGCTGCCCGAAGCCGTCCCAGTCGTCGAACAATTCGACGCCGTCGCGGTCGGTCGGAACCACCGCCTGCAGATCGCGGCCATGGGCATCGACGGCCGACACGGCGATGAGGTCGGCGAACAGCGTGCCGGTCGAGTAGAACTTGACGCCGTTCAGTCGGAGCACTCCCCTGCCGTCGGCGAGCAGCGTGGTGTCGGCACTCGACGGCGCCTTGCCGTGCGCGTCGGTGATGGCGTTGCCGAACACCACGCCGGATACGATGACCGGAAACCACTGCCGCCGTTCGTCTTCGGTGGCCCGGTTGCTCAGCAGGCGCTCGGCGAAGCCGTAGTGCGCGCGGAGTGCCTGGGCGACGTTCGAGCTGCCCCTGGCGATCTGAACCACCGAGTGGATTACGTCCCGGGCGCGACCGCCGGGGCCGCCGTACCGTTCGGGCACCCGCAGGCTCAGCAGCCCAGCCCGGCGGACCCGTTGGATCGCGTCGTACGGCAGGATGCGGTCGCGTTCGGCCGCGGGGTCCTCGCGCTGCAACCGCGACACGAGATCGGGAAGCCGGTCGAGACGTTCGTCGGTGGTGCCGCCGAGGGGCTGATCGGCCAACGGTGGGCGGGCGGCAACGCGTAGTTCGAACACCTTCACGACCTCGTCAGGTAGCGCCGGCGCTCCCAGTCGCTGACCTGCCCGTTGTACTCGACCCATTCGCTCTGGGCGATGGCGGCGAAGTCCAGGACCGACTCACGTCCCAGGATGTCGGCGATGGTGTCGTCCCGTGTCGCCAATGCCACTGCCACGCCCAGGGATTCGGGCAATGGAGTGCCGGTGCCGTAGAGGTTGCCGCCCTCGGGGAGCGGTGGCTTCGCACTCGCCTCGATGCCTGCGACGACGGCTGCCAACGCCGAGGCGACCAACCAGTACGGGTTGGCATCCGAACCGCCGGTGCGTAGTTCGATGCGGGTGGACTCCGGCGCGTCCTCGATGAGCGATCGGACTGCCGCACTGCGGTTGTCACGGCTCCACGTCACCGTGGCCGGGGCGAACGAGTCGGGCACGAACCGGCGGTAGGCGTTCACCGAGTGGGCGCCGAACAGCGTGATGGACGGGAGGTGCTCGAGGAGCCCGGCGATGGCGTGCAGGGCCACCTCGCTCTCGTTGCCGTGCACGGCGCCGAAGGCGGGCTCGCCGCCGCGCCACAGCGAGACGTGCAGGTGCGCCGAACTCCCCGAGTGTTCGGCGAACGGCTTGGGCATGAAGCTGGCGATCTTGCCGTGCCTGCGCGCCACTTCCTTGACGGCGTACCTCAGCCGCGCGCTGTCGTCGGCAGCCTCCAGGGCGTCGGTGTAGACCAGGTTCGTCTCGACCTGGCCGGGGCCGTACTCGGTCTGGATGCCCTCGAGCCGCGTGAACGATCCCAGGGTGTCCCGAAGGTCGGTGAGTATCGGGTCGAGTGCGTTGGCGTTCTCCAGGGAGTACGCGTGGATGTCGTCCTGGAACGGCGAGCCGTCCGGGTTCAGCAGGTAGAACTCGAGTTCGACGCCGACCTTGGCGGTGTAGCCCGCCGCGAGCAACCGGCGCAGCACGCGCTTGAGCACGCCGCGCGGGTCGAGCGGAGACGGGATTCGGCCATGCCGGTAGACGTCGGAGACGACATGCCCGACACCCGGTCGCCACGGCAACGTCCGGAAGGTCGCAAGGTCGGGGACGGCCAGCACGTCCGGATAACCGCTGTCCCAGTTGGTCTGCCGAAGCGACTCGATCACGGTGCCGTCGGTGTTCCAGCCCAGCGCCGCCTCGCAGAAGGCGAATCCGCTGCCGCGTGCACGGTCGAGGAACAGTCCGGCCGGGATGCGCTTGCCGGCGGCGTGGCCGAACGGGTCGCTCCACGCCACCTCGATCTCGTGCAGAGCGCCGTCCTCGATCTGCCGGATCAGTTCGAGTTCGGCGGCGGAGGCGGTGCGCTCGGACACCGCGGTCTCGGGGATGGTCTGCGTCATGCGTTCACCTTTTCGGCG
>JAQSXQ010000317.1 GCA_029256565.1 Mycobacterium sp. | reverse complement strand
AGCGCCAGCACCCGTCCGCCGTGACCGGCCGCCGTGGGAGGCGTGAAGCCCGGCAGGTCGGCCATCGGGACGACGGCACGAGGCTCGCCAAGGCCGTCGGCCGCAGGCGCCCAGCCCGAGCCCAGCACGACCGCCACGTCGAACCGATCGATGCCCGTGGCCTGACGAATGGCAGCGGCGGCCGCATCGGCTGACTCCCGAGGGGACTGGACATCGTTCGCACCGGTCACAGTGAGGCAGCGTACGTGCGGACGGGGCCTGGCACCGCCGCGAGCGCGAGCGTCGGGCAAGCGGTGAGATACTGCCTCAATGCCCACTGCCAGCGCGTCGACCACCGTGGAGGACGCCGTCCGGCGCCGCCGCGGCGACCTGATCGAGCTGTCGCACAGCATCCACGCCGAGCCGGAACTCGCGTTCGCCGAATTCCGCAGCTGTGCGAAGACCCAAACACTGGTCGCCGAGCGCGGATTCGAGGTCACCAAGGCAGTCGCCGGACTGGACACCGCCTTCCGCGCCGACTTCGGCAGCGGCTCGCTGGTCATCGGCGTGTGTGCCGAATACGACGCGCTCCCCGAGATCGGCCATGCCTGCGGGCACAACGTCATCGCCGCCTCGGCGGTCGGCACCGCGCTCGCGCTCGCCGAGGTCGCCGACGAACTCGACCTCACGGTGGTCCTGTTCGGTACGCCCGCCGAAGAGGCAGGCGGTGGCAAGGTGCTGATGCTCGAGGCGGGGCTGTTCGACGACATCGCCGCGGCCGTGATGCTGCACCCGGGTCCGCTCGACATCGCCCGCGCCCGGTCGCTCGCGCTGTCGCAGGTCGCCGTCACCTACCTCGGTCGCGAGGCGCACGCCGCCGTCGCCCCCTTCCTCGGCCTGAACGCCGCCGACGCGATCACGGTGGCGCAGGTCGCGATCGGCCTGCTGCGTCAGCAGATGGCGCCGGGGCAGATGGCCCACGGCATCGTCACCAATGGCGGCCAGGCCACCAACGTCATCCCCGGGCACGCCGAGATGGCGTACACCATGCGGGCCAACGACGCCGCGTCGCTGCGCGAACTCGAGGCCCGGATGTCGGACTGCTTCCTGGCCGGGGCGATCGCGACCGGGTGCGAACACCGCGTGGAGCCGACCGAACCCGCCTATCACGAACTCGCACCCGACCAGTGGCTCGCGGAGGTGTTCCGCGACGAGATGGTGCGCGTTGGCCGTTCGCCCGTCGGCGCCGACGTCGAGGCCGCGCTCCCGCTGGGCAGCACCGACATGGGCAACGTCACGCAACTGCTTCCAGGCATCCACCCCATCGTGGGCATCGACGCCGGCGGAGCATCCGTCCATCAGCCCGGTTTCGCGACGGCAGCCGCGGGCCCCAGTGCCGACGACGCGGTCATCGAGGGCGCGATCATGTTGGCTCGCACCGTCGTTCGCCTCGCCGAGTCGTCGACCGAACGCGAGCGCGTGCTCGCTCGACAGCAACGGCGGGTCGCCTCGTGAACATGCAGACCTACACAGACGCCTGGCTGGCCGCCCACGCCGACGACCTGGTCGCGTGGCGCCGCCACATCCACCAGCACCCCGAACTGGGCAGGCAGGAGTTCGCGACGACGCAGTTCGTCGCGTCCCGGCTCGCCGACGCAGGCCTCAACCCCAAGGTGCTACCCGGTGGCACGGGACTGACGTGCGACTTCGGTCCCGAACACGGCCCGCGGGTCGCGCTGCGCGCCGACATGGATGCACTGCCGATGACCGAGCGCACCGGGGCGCCGTACTCGTCGCTGGTGCCCGGTGCGGCGCATGCCTGCGGTCACGACGGCCACACCTCGGTGCTGCTGGGTGCGGCCCTGGCGCTCGCATCGGTGCCCGAGCTGCCGATCGGCGTCCGGCTGATCTTCCAGCCCGCCGAGGAACTGATGCCCGGTGGTGCCATCGACGCGATCGCGGCTGGCGCGCTCAGCGGTGTGACGCGAATCTTCGCCCTGCACTGCGACCCGCGGTTGGCTGTCGGCAAGATCGCCACCACGCCCGGCCCCATCACCTCGGCGGCCGACCAGATCGAGATCACCCTGCAGTCGCCAGGCGGGCACACCTCGCGTCCACACCTGACCGGCGACCTGGTCTACGCCTTGGGCACGCTCATCACCGGCGTTCCCGGCGTCTTGTCCCGTCGCGTCGACCCGCGGCACAGCACCGTGATGGTGTGGGGCGCGGTGAACGCCGGGGTGGCCGCCAACGCGATCCCGCAGTCCGGCTCGATCGCGGGCACCATCCGCACCGCGAGCCGCGAGGCGTGGGTCGTCATGGAGGACCTCGTCGGCGAGATCGTGTCGTCGATATTGGCGCCGCTGCAGGTCGACTACGCCGTGCACTACCGCCGCGGCGTACCACCGGTGGTCAACGAGGAGATCTCGACGCGCATCATGACCCACGCGATCGAGGCCATCGGCATCGATGCGCTGGCCGACACCCGGCAGTCGGGCGGCGGCGAGGACTTCTCCTGGTACCTCGAGGAGGTGCCCGGCGCGATGGCCAGGCTCGGCGTGTGGTCGGGCCACGGCCCGCAACTCGATCTGCACCAGCCGACGTTCGACCTCGACGAGCGCGCGCTGGCCGTTGGCGTCCGCGTGCTGGTCAACATCGTCGAGCAGAGCGCGCTTATCTAGGTCCCGGGGCCGACGTTGCTCGACGGCCTGGTGCGCAGATCGTGCACGTACTCCGGCGGTGCGCCCGCGATCTCCGCGGCCTCGGCCATGACGCCGAGGTAGCGGGCCGACGGGATGCCGCCCTCCCACGCGTCGACGACGTACAGCCACGCCAGCACGGGGTCGGTGTCGGTATCGGACGTCTCGCGATGCACGCGGCAGCGAATCTTCTTGTGGAACCCCAGCTCGGAGCCCTCCCAGCGGTCGAGGGTCTCCTCGTCCTCCTTGGTCATGTCGTAGAGCACGACGAAGACCTTCGAGTCGGGATCCTCGACCAGGGTTGCCAGCGCGCCCTCCCAGCCGATGTCGGCGCCGCCGAACGTCAGCCGCCAGCCGTGCAACCAGCCCGTTCCCGCCATCGGCGAATGCGGGGCACGCTGCAGCATCTGCTCCGGATGCATGTTCGATCCGTAGGCGGCGTAGATCGGCACGGAGGAAGCCTAAGGGGTAACGGCCCATCGACATGCCCGAGTGGCCGATCGGTGAGCGGGGCGTCGGTCACACCGGGTTAGATGGTCACCGTGGCTACCCGCATCGTGATCATCGGCGGCGGTCCCGCCGGCTACGAAGCCGCGCTCGTCGCGGCGGGCCGTGGATCGGACGTCGCACAGGTCACCGTCGTCGATTCCGACGGCATCGGCGGCGCGTGCGTGCTCTGGGACTGCGTCCCGTCCAAGACGTTCATCGCCTCGACCGGCGTGCGCACCGAACTGCGCCGCGCCAACGGTCTGGGCTTCGACATCGCGATCGACGACGCCAAGATCTCGCTCGAGCAGATCCACAATCGGGTCAAGACGCTCGCCAGGTCGCAGTCGGCCGACATCGGCTCGAATCTGCTGCGCGAGGGCGTCAACGTGGTGCAGGGCCGTGGCGAGCTGGTCGACGACGTGCCGGGCATGGCGCACCACCGGGTGCGGGTGACGACGAAGGACGGCAAGGTCGGCGTGCTGAAGGCGGACGTCGTGCTCATCGCGACCGGCGCCAGCCCCCGCGTGCTGCGCAATGCCGAACCCGACGGCGAGCGCATCCTCAACTGGCGCCAGCTCTACGACCTCACCGAACTGCCCGACCATCTGGTCATCGTCGGGTCGGGTGTGACGGGTGCGGAGTTCTGCAGCGCGTACACCGAACTCGGCGTGAAGGTGACCGTGGTCGCCAGCCGAGACCAGATCCTGCCGCACGAGGACTCCGACGCGGCCGCGGTGCTCGAGGAGGCGTTCGCCGAACGCGGCGTGAAGCTGGTCAAGAACGCCCGCGCGGACTCGGTGGTCCGCACCGGTGATGGCGTGCGGGTGACGCTGGCCGACGGTCGCGTCGTCGACGGCAGCCACGCCCTGATGACGGTCGGCTCGGTGCCGAACACCAGCGGGCTGGGTCTGGACCGCGTC
>JAQSXQ010000316.1 GCA_029256565.1 Mycobacterium sp. | reverse complement strand
AGCCGGGCCCGCTTCTCCAGGTACATGAGTTCATCGGCCCGCGCCAGCAGCTCGTCGACCGAGCCGGAGTCGGCGGCGCACACGCTCATCAACCCGAAACTCGCCGAGATGCGGTACGGCCGTGACGTGGTGTCGTTGAAGCGCTGCAGCGCGGCGCGGAGCTGCTCCTGCAACTCGACGGGATCGGCGTCGGTATCGGTTACGAGGACGGCGAATTCGTCACCGCCCATCCGGGCGAGGAGATCCGACTCGTGCAACGAGGCCCGGAGTACGCGCGCAACGTCGGCGATCAGCGCGTCGCCGACCGCGTGTCCCATCTCGTCGTTGACGAGCTTGAGTCCGTCGACGTCGATGAAGCCGAACACACAACCGCGGCCGTCCTGGCGGGCCTCGAGCAGTGCCGGCTCCGCCGCGAGGTAGAAACCTCGGCGGTTGCCGACGCCAGTGAGGTCGTCGGTCACCGACAGCTGCTGGATCTTCTCGTTCGCCCGTTCCAGCTCGACGGTCCGGTCGAGCACCCGTTGCTCGAGTTCCGCGTGCACGTGGACGTTCTCCATGGCGATCGACGTCGCGTCGGCAAGGGCCTGTAGCAGAGCGACTTCCCGCTCGGACGGTTCCCGTTCGTCAGCCCAGTAATTGCCGATCGCGCCGACGGGGGCGAGGCTGCGGATCGGCACCATCACGAGGCTCTTGATGAACGTCGGACGGTAGGCGGCATGGGGTATGCGCGCGTCGTCGTAGACGTCCGGGATCACCACGGCGGCGCGGTTGACCATCGCCCAGCCGCCGATGCACGAGTCCATCGGGAAGCGACTGCCCTTGAACAGCGGCGCGATCGCGTCCTCGTCGGCGTAGTTGCACATGTCACCGTCGCGCAACACGATGGTGGCTCCGTCGCAGCCGGTGAGTTCGCGCGCCGACGTCGCCACCGTGCGCTCGATGTCGGCCAGCGTGCGGGCGAACGACAACTCCTGCACGGCCTTCAGCAGGCGGTCCATGTCGCGGGCGTAACCGGCGTCGCTCCGAACGTCGGCTTCGGTGGACGACGACGCTGACTCGTCGACGGTCATTCCACCTCCGGGCCGGATCGTTGCTGGCAGCGACCGCTGGGCAGTCGCCCGACCCTACACCGGATGTGGATACTGACGCGCGGGTCAGCGTTTGCTGACTCCGAATCGTCGGTGTCACCTACCCGACCCGCGTATGGTCCGTCGTCATGGGCAGCGAGGACGGACGACGTTCGTGAGGGCGCTCGACGACACGGTCGACGTGCTGGTGGTGGGATCGGGCGGGGGAGTTGCCGGCGCCTATACCGCTGCCCGCGAGGGCCTGAGCGTGCTGCTCGTCGAGGCGACCGATCGGTTCGGGGGCACGACCGCCTACTCGGGCGGAGGCGGAATGTGGTTCCCCTGCAACCCCGTCCTCGTTCGCGCGGGGTGCGACGACACCGTCGACGACGCGTTGCGCTACTTCCGGGCGGTGGTCGGCGACCGCACGCCGGCGGAACTGCAGGAGGCCTACGTACGCGGCGGTGCCGCCCTGATCGAATACCTCGAACACGACGAGCGCTTCGCGTTCAAGATCCTGCCGTGGCCCGACTACTACGGTGAGACGCCGGGAGCGCGCGCCGACGGCATGCGGCACATCGTGTCCAGGGCGGTCCCCGACAGCCGGCTCGGCCGGTTCCAGGGCCTGGTCCGCGGCCCGCTCGACCACGAGCGTCTCGGCAGCCCTGCGCCGGACCTGCTCGTCGGCGGGCGCGCACTCGTCGGCCGGTTCCTCGCCGCGATGGCCGACGACGCCCGGGTGGCCGCCCACCTCGAGACCCGCCTCGTCGAACTGATCGTCGACGACGGACGGGTCATCGGCGCCGTCGTTGAGCACCAGGGCGAACGGCAGGTCATCCGGACCCGCCGCGGAGTCCTGTTGGCAGCAGGCGGTTTCGAGCAGAACGCGGACATGCGCGCGCAGTACGGGGTGCCCGGTTCGACGACCGACACCATGGGTGCGCCCGGCAACACGGGACTCGCGCACCGCGCGGCGATCGCCGCAGGGGCGAGCACGGATCTGATGGATCAGGCGTGGTGGTCCCCGGGCCTGATCCATCCCGACGGGCGGGCGGCCTTCGCGCTCGGCATCACCGGCGGCATGTTCGTCGACAAGCGCGGGCAACGGTTCGTCAACGAATCGACCGCCTACGACCGCTCGGGGCGGGAGATCCTGAAGGCCATGGCGGCGGGCACCGTCGGCCGGCCGTTCTGGTTGGTCTACGACAGCCGGGACGGCGATCGACCGCCCGTGCTCGCGACCAACGTGTCGTTCGCACCGACCAGCGAGTACTTGTCCGAAGGGCTGTGGCGGGAGGCGGCGACCCTCGACGAACTCGCGGAGGTGATCGAGGTGCCCGCCGACGAACTCGCGGCGTCGGTGCGCCGCTTCAACGAACTGGCCGCCAGTGGTTCGGACGACGACTTCGGCCGCGGCGCACTGCCCTTCGACCTAGCCTTCACCGGCGGTGTGCCGCCGATGGCGCCGATCGACACGCCGCCATACCGCGCGGCGGCGTTCGGCGTCTCCGACCTCGGCACCAAGGGCGGTCTGCGGACCGACGTGCACGCCCGTGTCCTCGACACCGCCGGCCGCCCGATTCGCGGCCTCTACGCGGCGGGCAACACGATGGCCGCCGTGTCGGGCACGACGTACCCCGGCGGTGGCAATCCGATCGGCGCCTCCATGCTGTTCAGTCACCTGGCGGCGAAGCACATGGCGGGTTCGGCTCCGTAGACCGGTTGCGCCACGCCCGCCATCCCCGGTGTGCCGCAAAGGTTCCGATGACGGCGGTGACGCACCAGACCCCGATCGCGGTGTACGCCAGCGGCGCCGACAGATCACCGATCGACGCACCCAGCGCGGTGTAGACGAACGCCCGAGGTGCCGACCCGATGAACGCTCCGACCGCCATCTGCCACAGCGGAACTCCGAACGCGCCGAACGCGTAGGAGGCCAGCGCGTCGCTGATGCCCGGGACGAATCGCTGTCCGACGACGGCCCACAGGCCGTGCCGCTGGATCTGGTCGTCGATGCGGTCGGCGCGGCGGGCACCCAGAAGGGCACGCGCGCTGTCCCGGCCCGCCCGCCTCCCGAGCAGACTGGTGATCACCGCGGTGCCCACCGCCGAGCCAATGGTCACGAACGTCCCGGTCACCGCGCCGAACAGCACGCCGCTGCCCGCGGCGAGCAGTGGGCCGGGAACGAACAGCGCGCCCAGCACCGCCGAGACCACGACGTAGGCCAGCGGCGCGGCGGGCCCGGTGGCCGAGACGACACTGCGGACGGCGTCGAGGTCGACGACGCGGGCGATCCCCACCAGGTAGAAGAGCCCAAGCAGGAAGGCCGCGAACAGCGCGAGGCGCACCACGTGAGGTCTACGGGAGGGGGCGGGCGAACCGTCGTCGTCGGTCATTCTGGGATTGATTGTGCCGCAGGCGGGAGTTTCGTCGCCGACGCGAGGGGTGCCCGACCATAGACTCGGCTGTCATGCGAACAGTGGTGATCGACGCCCCGGGTCGGGTTCGAGTCGACGACCGGCCCGACCCCGGCCTGCCGGGCCCCGACGGCGCGGTCATCGAGGTGACCGCCAGTGCGATCTGCGGGTCGGACCTGCACTTCTACGAGGGCGATTTCCCGCTCGGGGAGCCCGTCGCGCTCGGTCACGAGGCGGTCGGCGTCGTGGTCGACGTCGGACCCGACGTGCGGACCGTTCGGGTCGGCGACTCCGTGCTGGTGTCCTCGGTCGCCGGCTGTGTCGGCTGTGCGTCGGGTGACCCGGTGACGTGTCTGTCCGGTCCACAGATCTTCGGATCAGGTGTCCTGGGTGGGGCGCAGTCGGACCTGCTCGCCGTTCCTGCCGCCGACTTCCAGCTGCTCGCCGTACCCGAGGACGTGGACAGCGAGGAGGCGCTGCTGCTGACCGACAACCTCGCCACGGGGTGGGCGGGTGCGCAGCGCGCGGACATCCCGCCGGGAGGGACGGTCGTGGTGTTCGGCCTCGGCGCCGTCGGATTGTGCGCCGTGCGCAGCGCGATCGTCCTCGGC
>JAQSXQ010000315.1 GCA_029256565.1 Mycobacterium sp. | reverse complement strand
TTCGCCTTCATGGCGCTGTTCGTGATCAACGTGGTCGTCACGGCCATCGGCATCCAGTTGACGACGGGATAGACGGTGGGCACTCTGCAAGTCCTGCGCGGCACCTATCCGCGCGCGTTCCGCACTGCATCGCGGCCCATCGACGTCTTGGGTCGCATCGGTGATCAGACGCTGTTCTTCGGCCGCGCCATCGGCGGCACGCCGCACGCAGCGACCCACTTCCGCAAGGAGATCATCCGGCTGATCGCCGAGATATCGATGGGCGCCGGGGTGTTGGCGATGATCGGCGGCACGCTGGTGATCGTCGGATTCCTCACCCTGGCCACCGGTGGCACCTTGGCGGTGCAGGGCTACAGCTCGCTGGGCAACATCGGCATCGAGGCCTTGACCGGCTTCCTGTCGGCGTTCATCAACGTGCGCATCGCCGCGCCCGTGATCGCAGGCATCGGGCTGGCCGCGACGTTCGGCGCCGGCGTCACCGCGCAGCTGGGCGCCATGCGGATCAACGAGGAGATCGACGCCCTCGAGTCGATGGGCATCCGGCCGGTCGAATACCTGGTGTCCACCCGGCTGGTCGCCGGGATGATCGCCATCACCCCGCTGTACTCGGTGGCGGTGATCCTGTCGTTCGTCGCCAGCCGGTTCACCACCGTCGTGCTGTTCGGGCAGTCCGGCGGCCTCTACGACCACTACTTCAACACGTTCCTCAACCCGATCGACCTGCTGTGGTCGTTCCTGCAGGCGCTGTTGATGGCATTGACCATCCTGCTGATCCACACCTACTACGGCTACTTCGCCACCGGCGGGCCCTCCGGCGTCGGTGTCGCGGTCGGCAACGCAGTGCGCACCTCGCTGATCGTGGTGGTGTCGGTGACGCTGCTCGTGTCCCTGGCCGTCTACGGCTCCAACGGCAACTTCAACCTGTCGGGATAGGAGGACGACGATGTCCAGCTCAGCAGTCCGCCCCCTGGCGGGCTTGGGGATGGTGATCGCCATCGCCGCGATCGTGGTGTTCTCGATCGGCATGTTCCGCGGCGGGTTCGGGACGACGGTGCCGGTCACCGTGGTGTCCGAGCGTGCCGGCCTGGTGATGAACCCAGAAGCCAAGGTCAAGATGCGGGGAGTCCAGGTAGGGCAGGTCGATCGCATCGAGAACCGCCCGGACGGCACCGCCGTGCTGCACCTGGCGATGGATCCCTCTCAGTTGCAGTACATCCCGGCCAACGTGGACGTCAACCTCGCCTCGACGACGGTGTTCGGCGCGAAGTCCGTCGAACTCGTCGCACCGGCCGACCCGTCCTCGACGACGTTGGCCAAGGGGCAGCAGCTCGACGCACAGCACGTCACCGTCGAGACCAATACCCTGTTCCAGCAATTGACTTCGGTGCTCAAGTCCATCGATCCGGTGCAGCTCAACGAAACCCTGGCCGCCATCTCCGGCGCCCTCAACGGTCGCGGTGAGAAGTTCGGTCAGACGGTGACGGACTTCAACGCGTTCTTCAAGAGCATCAACCCCAGCCTGGGCAACATCGCCCGCGATCTGGAGGTCGCCCCGGTGGCGCTGAACGCCTACGCCGACGCCGCGCCCGATCTGGTGAACATCCTCGACAGCACCACCAAGGTGGGCGACACCCTGGTCGACCAGGAGGACAACCTGGACCGGTTCCTGGTCAGCGCAATCGGATTGGCCGACACCGGAAACGACGTCATCGGGACCAACCGCCAACCGCTGACCGACGTCCTGCGGATGCTGGTCCCCACCACCGAGAAGCTCAGCCAGTACAGCGACAACCTGCGCTGCGGCATCCAGGGGCTCAACGTGTTCGTGCACTCCCCGCCACCCGACCGGCCCGGCGTCGACGTGTCGGCGAGCTTCACCCTTGGCGTCGAGCGGTACCGCTACCCCGAGGACCTCCCGATCGTGGCGGCCAAGAGCGGCTCGTCCTGCAAGGACCAGATGCTGCCCGCCGTCCCGAACGGCAAGCGGCCGCCCTTCCTCGTCACCGACATCGGCGCCAACCCCTGGAAGTACGGGAACCAGGGCGTCCTGCTGAACTCGGATGCACTCAAGCAGGCACTGTTCGGACCCGTGCAGGGACCGCCCCGCAACAGCGCACAGATCGGGATGCCCGGATGACCGGCGGCCGTAGCATGATCATCAAGTTCGGCATCTTCGCGACCGTGATGGCGCTGCTGACGGTGTTCTTGTTCTTCACCTTTGGCCAGTACCGCACGGGGTCGACGAACGGTTACTCGGCGGTGTTCTCCAACGCCTCGCGGCTCGCCGTGGGCGACACCGTCCGGGTCGCAGGCATCCGGGTGGGCACCGTCACCGACGTGGCGCTCGAATCGGATCGCAAGGTCCTCGTCGAGTTCGACGCCGACGAGAAGATCAAGCTGACGACCGGTACCCGGGCCGCCATTCGCTACCTGAACCTGACCGGCGATCGCTACGTCGACCTCATCGACGGGCCGGGGTCGACGAAGCTGATGCCACCCGGTGCCCAAATCCCGATCGACCGCACCGAACCCGCGCTCGACCTCGATCTGCTGCTGAGCGGACTGAAGCCGGTCGTCCAGGGTCTCAATCCGCAGGACGTCAACGCCCTCACCGCGTCGCTGGTCCAGGTGTTCCAGGGCGAGGGATCGACGATCAACTCGCTGCTGGCCAAGACCTCGTCGTTCTCCAGCACGCTGGCCGACGACAACGAGACCGTCGAGCAGCTGATCGACAACCTCAACGAGACGCTGCAGGTGATCTCGAAGGACGGTGACCAGTTCGCAGGCGCGATCGACCGCCTGGAGAAGTTGATCTCCGGACTGTCCGCCGACCGCGACCCGATCGGCACGGCCATCACCGCCCTCGACAACGGGACCGCCTCCATCGCGGATCTGCTGACCCAGGCGCGACCACCGTTGGCCGGCACCGTCGATGAACTCAACCGCCTGGCCCCCAACCTCGAGAGCGGCAAGGGCTACCTCGACGGGGCTCTGCAGAACGCGCCGAAGAACTACCGCAAGCTCGCGCGCATCGGTGCCTACGGCGGATTCGTGCAGTACTACATCTGCGAACTCTCGATCCGCGTCACGGACCTGCAGGGCAGGGCGTCGCTGTTCCCCTTCGTGAAGCAGGAAAACGGAAGGTGCGCTGAGCCGTAATGCTCAAATACAGAGGGGCGCAACTCGCGCGTGCAGGGTTCATGGGCGTCGTGCTCGCGATCCTGATCATCGCCGTGGGCCTGCAGCCGGAGCGGCTGATGGCATACGCCACGTCGCTGCAGTACCAGGCCCTGTTCGAGGAGGCCGGCGGCATCACGGTCGGAAACGACGTGACGCTGTCGGGCATCAAGGTCGGCGCGGTCACCGAGGTAGGCCTCGACGACGGCCAGGCACTCGTCCGCTTCACGGTGGACAGCAGCTACCCGCTCGGGTCGGAGACCTCGGCGCTCATCAAGACCGGCACACTGCTCGGCGAACGGGTCTTGACCCTGGAGTCGGCAGGAAACGGCACCTTGAACCGCACCGAGGCGATCCCGGTGACCAGGACCTCGTCGCCGTACTCCCTCAGCGATGCGGTCGGCGAACTGACCACGAACACCGCGGGTACCGATACCGCGCAGCTGAACCAGTCGCTCGACACGCTGTCGCAGACCCTCGACGAGATCGCACCGCAGCTCGGCCCCACCTTCGACGGACTCAGCCGCCTCTCGCAGTCGCTCAACAGCCGCAACGAGACGCTGGGGGAGCTGCTGAAGTCGGCGTCCGACGTCACTGGGATCCTCTCCGAGCGCAGCCAGCAGGTGAACAGCCTGATCCTCAACGCCAACGACCTGTTGACGGTGCTGGTGGAACGGCGCCAAGCCATCGTCGACCTGCTCGCCAACACCTCTGCGGTGTCCCAGCAGCTGGTCGGCCTGGTGAAGGACAACGAGGCCGAGCTGGCACCCACGCTGGAGCGGCTCAACAAGGTGAACGAGGTTTTGGTGCGCAACCGCGACAACCTCGCCAAGGCGATCCCCGGCGCGGCCAAGTCTCAACAAGGTGAACGAGGTTTTGGTGCGCAACCGCGACAACCTCGCCAAGGCGATCCCCGGCGCGGCCAAGTACCAGGGCATCCTGAGTGAGGCCGTGTCCAGCGGCGCCTACTACACCGCCTACGTGCCGAACTTCCAACCTGCGCAGCTGTTGCAGCCGTTCCTGGACTACGCATTCGGGTTCCGCCGTGGCGCATTTGGCGCCGGGGTACCGCCCACCACACCGGAGACCGGCCCCCGGGCCGAACTGCCGCTGCCGTACAACGCCGTTCCCGGAGGCTCGCGATGATGGCTCGATCCCGAAAGTGGCTCGTGCCCATCGTCGCTGCCGTGCTGGCGATCGCGCTGATCGGCGGCGGGTTCATCGCGGTGCGCGCGGCGTTCTTCGGCCCCACCAAGATCACCGCCTACTTCCCGACC
>JAQSXQ010000314.1 GCA_029256565.1 Mycobacterium sp. | reverse complement strand
TGGCTCGGTGCGATCGGCTTCGTGCTGGTTCCCGTCCTCATGGTCATCGGGTTCGCGACGGTGATCGTCGCGGTCGGCGTGCAGGCGGGCGGCAAGAACATCATCACCGGGCTGTCGACGGTGTGCTTCCTGCTGCTGTTCTTCAACTCCGGCATGGTGCCCATCGACGTGTTCCCCGGCTGGCTGCAGCCCGCCGTGCGCGCGCAGCCGATGTCGCCCGCGATCGAGGCGATGCGCGGTCTGGCCGAGGGTGGCCCGACGCTGTGGCCGGTGCTGCAGTCGGTCGCGTGGGTGGCCGGGCTGCTCGCGGTGTTCGGCCCGATCGCCGTGCGCGGGTACCGCAAGGCCGCCGAAGCGGGGACCTGACCCGCGCGTGTGTTAGACACGATGGCATGGAGATCCTCGCCAGTCGGGTCCTGTTCCGGCCGGCGGACTATCCGCGGTCGATCGAGTTCTACCGCGACGAGATCGGCCTCGCCGTCGCTCGCGAGTACGGCGCGGGCACGGTGTTCTACGCCGGGCAGTCGCTGATCGAACTCGCCGGTCACGGCTCACCGGCCGAGGGTGGGCCGCCGTTTCCCGGAGCGCTGTGGCTGCAGGTGCGCGACGTCTACGCGATCCAGGCGGAGCTGGAGGGTCGCGGCGTGACCATCGCCCGCACCGCGAAGCAGGAGCCGTGGGGTCTGCACGAAATGCACGTCACCGACCCCGACGGCGTCACGCTGATCTTCGTTCAGGTGCCCGAGACGCACCCGCTGCGCCGCGACACCAGGAACGACTAGGAGACCGGCGCCGCTCCGGCGAGAGGCCAGCCGACCGACGCCAACCGCGACGCGACCTGGTTGATCTCCTCGGGATTGGGCTCCTTCTCGATGACCGCCTCGACGGCCCCGCGGATCTGGCCCTCGGTCACGGTGTCGGAGTCCACGCTTCTGAGCACCGACTGGGCCGCCTTGACGACCTGCTCCTCGGTCAGCGAGCGCTTCAGCAGCGCCAGCAGCGCGAAGTAATCCTTCGGCGGCACTCCCTCGGGGTAGCCCGCGCGCAGCCAGGTGACGACGTTGTCGAACGAACTCGCGCTCTGCGTCTCGGTCATGGTGTGCAGCTCACTTTCCCGGAAGGAAGGGGACGGGGTTGAAACCGAAGTGGTGGTCGATCGTGCCCTTGGTGATCCACAGGATCGCGATCACGATCACCGCCGTCACGAGTGCGAACAGCAGCAGGCCGAAGGCCTTGAGCGCGGGGTTGGGGGCGTCGACGGTGCCGTCGGCTTCTGCACCGCCCGCGCCCTTCGAGTAGGCGACGAGACCGACGGCGAACACCGCGGGCAGGCCGGCGCCGAGGATCAGCCCGATCGCGAGCACCTTGAGGATGGATTCCAGGTAGGTCATGTGAGTTCTCTTCTCTCAGAAGGCTCTTGGTCGCGAAGGTCGCGGATCAGACCGAGGCCGTTGGCTTGGTCGGGTCGGCCGCGATGTCGCGGGCGTCGGCGGGGACCACCGAGTTGGTCGACTCGTCCCAGTCGGCGTTGACGTTCTCGTGGTTGACCTTCTGCTGCTGGGCGCGCCAGTACATGTAGCCCGAGAGCGCCACCAGGATGACGAAGATGAGGCCGTCGCCTGCCAGAGACGAACCGGTGGCGTTCTCGACGAGGTGCGACAACCAGAAGGAGAGCGCGCCGACGAGTCCGGCGGCGGGCAGCGTGATCAGCCAGGCTGCGGCCATCCGGCCTGCGACGGCCCAGCGGACCTGCGCACCGGGCTTGCCGACGCCGCTGCCGAGGATGGATCCGGTCGCGACGTGGGTGGTCGACAGCGCCATGCCCGCGGCGCTCGAGGACAGGATGATCGCCGCCGAGGACGCCTCGGCCGCCAGACCCTGCGGGGACTCGATCTCGACCAGGCCCTTGCCCAGCGTGCGGATCACGCGCCAGCCACCGATGTAGGTGCCGAGGCCGATCGCCAGGGCGCAGGACGCGATGACCCAGAACGGCAGGCCGTCCTCCTTCACGTCGCCGGTGAGGTGGCCGGTGGTGATGAGCGCGAGCGCGATGACGCCCATGGTCTTCTGTGCGTCGTTGGTGCCGTGTGCCAGTGCGACGAGTGACGCGGTGGCGATCTGGCCCCAGCGGAAGCCCTCCTCGCGGCGCTTCTTCAGGACCTTGCGGGTGAGGCGGTAGACGATCCAGGTGCCGCAAGCCGCGACCAGGCCTGCGATGAAGGGCGCTGCGAGGGCGGGGACGATGACCTTGCCGAACACGCCGCTCCAGTTGACGCCCGCCGTGCCGAGCGCAGCCAGTCCGGCGCCGATCAGACCGCCGAACAGCGCATGCGACGAACTCGAGGGGATGCCGAACAGCCAGGTCAGCAGATTCCACAGGATGCCGCCGATCAGGCCGGCGAAGATGATCGTCAGGCCCGTCGACGCGTCGATGCCCTCGACCAGCGACCCCGTCTTGGAGTCCTGGATCTTGAGCACCGACGTGGTGACCGTGATGGCGACCTCGACGGACAGGAATGCGCCGACGAGGTTCAGGACGCCGGCCAGGATGACGGCGGTCTTGGGCTTGAGGGCACCGGTCGCGATGGACGTGGCCATCGCGTTGCCGGTGTCGTGGAACCCGTTGGTGAAGTCGAATGCCAGTGCCGTGGCAATCAACAGCACCAGAATGATCAGCTCAGCGCTCATGTGCATGATTCTGAGGGATTCTCAGCGAAATCACCTAGCCGGTCTCATCACCGATAGAACGGCTGAACAGGCAGTTTGCCTGTTTCGGCGAGGTGTTCATCGACTGTTCACGTCCCGGTCGCCGGCGCGACGCACAGCGACCTCGCAGGGTTCGAGTCGGCCGTCGATCGCAGCATGCCGCCGCTAGCATCGATCCATCGCGACACCGACGACCAACCGCCGGAAGGGGGCATCGACGCAGTGAACGCATTCCTGACGAAGATCGTGGCGTGGATTACTTCGGGCTATCCCGAAGGCGTTCCCGGCCCCGACCGGGTGCCGCTCGTGGCGCTCCTCGACCGTCGACTGTCCAAGGACGAGGTCAAGACGGTGACCCAGGCGCTGCTCGACCGCGGCGAGTTCGACCACGTGGACATCGGCGTGCAGATCACCCAGCTCACCGACGAACTCCCACGCGAGGAGGACGTCGAGCGGGTGCGGGCACGCCTGGCGACGAAGGGTTGGCCGCTGGACGACCCCCGTGGCGAGGATTCGGCCGAGGACCCCACATAGCCGCCCTGCGCGCGGTCGTCATACCGCCCGTACCCAGCCCGTCGGCACTGGTCGCAGCGCTCGAAGGCGTCCTCGACGGCCGCGAGTCCGGCATCGTCCCGCTGCCCGCCGACGAGCGGGAGGCCGAACTCCTGGCCGGCGCGCTGCGCGTCGGGGAGGACGTCGCCGACGACGTGGCGGTCGTCGTGTCGACCTCCGGTACGACCGGAACGCCCAAGGGCGCCATGCTGACGGCGGCCGCCCTGATCGCGAGCGCCGATGCCACCAACGAACGTCTCGGCGGTCCCGGCAGCTGGCTGCTCGCCCTACCCGCGCACCACGTCGCGGGGCTGCAGGTCGTGGTGCGCAGCATCATCTCGGGCACCATCCCGGTCACGCTGATCCCCAGCTTCGCCCCCGGGGAACTGCGCGCCGCCATCGACGAGATGGACTCCGGTCGCCGCTATGCCTCGCTGGTGGCCGTGCAACTCGACAAGGCGCTCGCCGATCCGGTGGACGCCGCCGCACTCGCCGAACTCGACGCCGTGCTGATCGGCGGCGGGCCCATGCCCGCCGGGCTCGCCGAACGTGCCTCCCGCGCAGGGGTTTCCGTCGTCCGGACGTACGGCATGAGTGAGACGGCGGGTGGTTGCGTGTACGACGGCGTGCCCCTGGAGGGGGTTGCGGTACGCATCGACGACGGCCGCATCCTGCTCGGCGGCGCCACCCTGGCCAAGGGCTACCGGAACCCCGTCACCCCGGATCCGTTCGCCGAACCGGGCTGGTTCCGCACCGACGACGCAGGCGCCGTCGACGACTCGGGCGCATTGCGCGTGCTGGGCCGCATCGACGACGCGATCAGCACCGGCGGGTTGACCGTCATGCC
>JAQSXQ010000313.1 GCA_029256565.1 Mycobacterium sp. | reverse complement strand
GAGCGAGAACGGTGAGCACCGAGCATGACGCGCAGGACGCCACACTGGACCAGCTGGTCGAGTGGGCCATGGCGCTCGTCGTCCCAGGGGAGCGCCGCATCCTCGGTCTCACCGGCGCACCGGGGGCCGGAAAGTCGACCGTTGCCGAGCAACTCGTCGCCGCGCTCGGTCCGGACGTGGCCGTGCTCGTTCCCATGGACGGCTTCCACCTCGCCAACGAAGTGCTGATCGACCTCGGGCGCCGAGAACGAAAGGGTGCGCACGACACGTTCGACGACGGCGGATATGCACGGCTGATCGAGACCCTGCGGGAACAGCGTCTCGGCGACCCCGTCGTGTATGCGCCCAGGTTCCGGCGCGAGATCGAGGAGTCGATCGGCTCGTCGATACCCGTCCCGGCCACGGTGCCGCTCGTCGTCACCGAGGGCAACTACCTCCTGCTGGAATCCGATGCGTGGCCTGCGGCGCGGTCGT
Source organism: Mycobacterium sp. (assembly GCA_029256565.1). GTDB lineage: Bacteria > Actinomycetota > Actinomycetes > Mycobacteriales > Mycobacteriaceae > Mycobacterium. The sequence continues at coordinate 3,649 of JAQSXQ010000313.1, read as the reverse complement.
ACGTCGACGAGGTGTGGTTCCTGGCTCCGGACACCGACATTCGCCATGCACGGCTGCTCCGCCGACACGAGGCCTACGGAAAGTCCCCGGAGGATGCGGCGTCCTGGGCGCTCGGGCCCGACGAGCGCAATGCCCAGTTGATCGAGTCGACCGCCGGTCGTGCGGACCGCATCGTGCGGCTCCAGTGACCACGATGGGCGACGTCGCCCGCATCGCCGGCGTCTCGGCGTCCACGGTCTCGCACGTGCTCAACGGCACGCGCAAGGTCGACTCCGACACGCGCCTGCGCGTCGAAGCGGCGATCGAGGAGACGGGGTACCGCCGCAACGTGGTCGCACGATCGCTGGCCGCCGGGCGCACGAACACCATCGGGCTCTCGATCGCCGCCTTGACCAATCCCTACTTCGGGAGCCTGGTGCACGCCGTGGAAAGGGCGTTGTCGGACGCGGGTTACGTGCTGATCGTCGGCGATTCGCACGACCACGTCGTGTCGGAGAAACGCGTCACCGACTCGCTCCTGGACCGGCAGGTCGACGGAATGATCGTGGCGCCCGCGGCCGGGTCGGAGCGAGTCACCCTTCCCGACATCATTCGCACCGGAACACCTCTGGTTCTGATCGACCGTGGTGTCGACCTCGGCTGCGATCAGGTCGGTCCAGAAAACGTCTCGTCGGCGCGGTCGTTGACCGAGCACCTGCTCGACCTCGGACATCGCCGGATCGCCGTCGTACGGGGCCTGGCCGGCATCTCATCGACCACCGAGCGATTCGAGGGCTATGCAGCGGCGCTCGCCGATCGAGGCATCGCCGTCGACGCCGGCCTGGTCCTCGAGGGCAACTCGAACACCGATGTGGCCGAGCGCGAAGTGCACGCGTTGATGTCGAGGAGCGACCGGCCCACTGCGCTCGTGTCGCTGAACAATGCCATGACGATCGGAGCACTCAAGGCACTCCGCACGCTCGGCCTGTCCATTCCGGCCGACGTTGCCTTCGTCTGCTACGACGACTTCGAATGGTCGGACCTCTTCGAGCCCAAACTCACGGCAGCAGCGCAGGACGTAGAGACGATCGGCGCCACGGCGGCCGATCTACTGCTGCGCCGCATTCGAGGGCACGAGGCAGAACCGCAACGAATCAATGTGCCGACCACGTTCCACCATCGCAATTCGTGCGGATGCACGTGACGCTCACCGATAGGACGCCCAACGATGCCGATTGCCGATCCCGACCAGTACGTGGCGATGCTCGATCGGGCCAAGGAGGGCGGGTTCGCATATCCGGCCATCAACGTGACGAGTTCGCAGACCCTCAACGCGGCGCTGCAAGGGTTCGCCGAGGCCGACAGTGACGGCATCGTCCAGGTGTCGCTGGGAACGGCTCTCTACCTGTCCGGCAACGCGATTCAGAATCGATCCGTGGGTTCGAAGGCACTCGCGCTGTACGCCCACGAGGTCGCATCGCAGTATTCGGTCACCGTGGCCCTGCATACCGACCACTGTCCCTTCGAGAACCTCGACGACTGGGTCCGGCCGTTGATCGCCGACTCCATCGAACGTCGCAGCCGGGGACTGGGCCCGCTCTATCAGTCGCACATGTGGGACGGGTCTGCGGTTCCCCTCGCCGAGAACCTGCGGGTCGCAGAGGAATTGCTCGACGCGTCGGTGCAGGCCAACACCCTGCTGGAGATCGAGGTCGGCGTGATCGGCGGCGAGGAGGACGGCGTATCCCACGAGATCAACGAACAGCTGTACTCCACGGTCGACGATGCACGCGCCACCATCGCGGCACTGGGGACGGGGGAGCGGGGCCGGTACCTGACCGCGCTGACCTTCGGCAACGTCCACGGCGTCTACCGTCCGGACTCGGTGCATCTACGCCCCGAGATCTTGGCGGACATTCAGACCGTCGTCGGGCGCGAGACCGGCAAGGACAAGCCGTTCGACCTCGTCTTCCACGGTGGCTCGGGATCGAGCGCCGAGGACATCGCGTCCGCCGTAGCCAGCGGTGTCGTGAAGATGAACGTCGACACCGACACCCAGTACGCATTCACCCGGTCCATCGCAGGCCACATGCTCGCGAAGTACGACCAGGTGCTCAAGGTCGATGGCGGGTACGGCAACAAGAAGGCCTACGACCCGAGGTCGTGGGGCAAGCCGGCCGAGCACGCCATGGCCGCGCGCGTCGTCGAGGCCGCACAGATGTTGGGATCGGCCGGACGGGCGATGCGCTAGGGGCTGGGCACGCGTCGGCGGTTCATGGTGCGAGAGCGCGTCGGTACGCGGTCGGGGTGAGGCCGACGTGGTCGGCGAGGCGATTGCGCAGGGTGGTCGCCGACCCGAGGCCACTGCGGTGAGCGATCTGGTCGATGCCGAGGTCGGTCTGTTCGAGGAGTCGACGGGCGTGCTCGACGCGAACGGTGGTCAGCCACTGGTTGGGCGTGCAGCCGAGTTCCTTGCGGAACCGTCGGTGCAGGGTCGCGGGGCTCATCGCGGCCCGCGAGGCCATCTCGGTCACGGAGATGGCCTCGTCGGCGTGTTCTTCGGCCCAAGCCAGGGCTCCGGCGAGTGGACTCTCGGCTCGCTTGGGGATGGGGCGTTCGATGAATTGTCGTTGCCCACCGGGTCGGTGGCCGGGAAAGACGAGCCGACGCGCGACGGCCGCGGCGACGTCGGCCCCGTGGTCGCTGCGGACGACGTGCAGCGCGAGGTCGAGGGCCGCCGCGCTCCCCGCGGACGTGAGTATGTCGCCGTCGTCGACGAACAAGACGTCGTCGTCGACGCGCACGCGGGGATGACGGGCCCGGAACTCGTCGGCCCATTGCCAGTGCACCGTGACGCGGCGCCCGTCCAGGACGCCCGCTTCGGCCAGCGTGAATGCGCCGCTGCACATGCCGATCATGCGCGCTCCACGGGCGTGCGCCCGGGCGATCGCCTCGAGTACGTCGGGGCGATGCGGGGTGGAGGTGTCGGGCCGGTTGGGGACGATCACCGTATCGGCTTGCTCGAGCACGTCGAGATCCGCAATGCCGGTCATGCTGAAGAAGCCCTGCCGCATGCGGACTTTGACGTCTGCAGCGCACATTCGGAAGTCGTAGAGGAGTCCACCGATCTCGGGCCGGTCGATCCCGAGGACCTCGGTCAAGCAGGCCAGTTCAAACGGATTGGAGCCCTCGTCGACCAGGGCGACGGCCACGTGCGGCTGCGAGGAATCTTTCGACACGTGTCATTCCTCGCACTGTCGGACGCGATGTGCAAGCCCGCAGGATCGACTGATGACCAACTCGATCAGGAACATCGATGCCGTTCTCGCCTCCTTCGAGGAGCGCTGGAGCGCACGGATCCTCACCCAGGTCAACGATTGGGACGTGCGGCTGGCGAAGGTCGAGGGCGCGTTCGTGTGGCACTCCCACCCGGATACCGACGAGCTGTTCGTCGTACTGGACGGACGCCTCGACATCCACCTGCGGGAGTCAGGCGCGGAGACCGTCGTGCACCTCGAACGACACGACGTGTTCGTCGTCCCGCGCGGCATCGAGCACCGTCCGGTGTCGCCCGGCGGCGCAGCGATCATGCTGTTCGAGCCGACGGGCACCCTGAGCACCGGGAACTACGACGGTGAGATCCCCAGCCACATCACGCCGACCACGGGAG
>JAQSXQ010000312.1 GCA_029256565.1 Mycobacterium sp. | reverse complement strand
CTCCCACGGTGCACCCGCGTGCTTCATCGACGTCAGCGGCGTCGCGCCGGTGCCGCCGTCGTGGCCGGAGATCAGCACCACGTCGGCGTGCGCCTTGGAGACGCCCGCCGCGACGGTGCCGACGCCGTTCTCGCTCACCAGCTTCACGTGCACGCGGGCCGACGGGTTGGCGTTCTTGAGGTCGTGGATCAGCTGCGCCAGATCCTCGATCGAGTAGATGTCGTGGTGCGGCGGCGGGGAGATGAGCCCGACGCCGGGCGTCGAGTGCCGCACCTCGGCCACCCACGGGTACACCTTGTGGCCCGGGAGTTGGCCGCCCTCACCGGGTTTCGCACCCTGTGCCATCTTGATCTGGATGTCGGTGCAGTTGGTCAGGTAGTGGCTGGTGACGCCGAAGCGGCCCGAGGCCACCTGCTTGATGGCACTGCGTCGCCAGTCGCCGTTCTCGTCGTACTCGAAGCGGTTGACGTTCTCGCCGCCCTCGCCCGAGTTGGACCGCGCGCCGAGGCGGTTCATGGCGATGGCGAGCGTCTCGTGCGCCTCGGCCGAGATGGAGCCGTAGCTCATCGCACCGGTCGAGAAGCGCTTGACGATCTCGCTGGCGGGCTCGACCTCGTCGATCGAGATCGGCTCGCGGACGCCTTCGCGGAACTTCAGCAGGCCGCGCAGCGACGCGATCCGCTGGCTCTGGTCGTCGATGAGCTGGGTGTACTCCTTGAACACCGAGTACTGCCCGGTGCGCGTCGAGTGCTGCAGCTTGAACACCGTGTCGGGGTTGAACAGGTGGTACTCGCCCTCGCGGCGCCACTGGTACTCGCCGCCGACCTCGAGTTCGCGGTGTGCGCGCTCGTCGGGGCGGTCCAGGTAGGCCAGCGCGTGCCGGGCGGCGACGTCGGAGGCGATGTCCTCGAGGTCGATGCCGCCGACGGGGCAGTGCAGTCCGGTGAAGTACTCGTCGAGCACCTGCTGGTCGATGCCGATGGCCTGGAACAGCTGGGCACCGGTGTAGGACGCCAGCGTGGAGATGCCCATCTTGGACATCACCTTCAGCACGCCCTTGCCCGCGGCCTTGGAGTAGTTGGCCTTGGCCTTGTCGCTCGAGATGCCGGTGATGACGCCGCGGTCGACCATGTCCTCGATCGACTCGAACGCCATGTACGGGTTGATGGCGGCCGCGCCGAACCCGACCAGGGCGGCCATGTGGTGCACCTCGCGGGCGTCGCCGGCTTCGACGACGAGGCCGACCTGGGTGCGGGTGCGCTCCCGGACCAGGTGGTGGTGCACGGCGGCGACTGACAGCAGCGACGGGATGGGTGCCATCTGCTCGTTCGACTCGCGGTCGGACAGCACGATCAGACGTGCGCCCTCGCGGATGGCGGCCGAGGTCTTGGCGCGGACGTCGGCCAGCGCCTCCTTGAGGCCCTGCCCGCCGCGGGCGACCGGGTACAGGCAGCGGATGACGGCGGCGCGCATGCCGTGCTTGTGGCCGCGGATCTCGTGGTCGGGGTCGACGCAGATGAGCTTCGACAGCTCGGCGTTGCGCAGGATCGGCTGCGGCAGCACGATCTGGCGGCACGACTCCGCGGTCGGGTTCAGCAGGTCGCCCTCGGGGCCGACCGTGCCCGAGAGGCTGGTGACGACCTCTTCGCGGATGGCGTCCAGCGGCGGGTTGGTGACCTGGGCGAACAGCTGCTGGAAGTAGTCGTAGAGCATCCGCGAGCGCGCCGACAGCACGGCGACGGGGGTGTCGGTGCCCATCGACCCGAGCGCCTCGGCTCCGGTGCGTGCCATGGGGGCGACCAGCAGGTTCAGTTCCTCGTAGGTGAACCCGAAGACCTGCTGTCGCAGCACCACGCGGTGGTGCGGCATCCGGACGTAGTCGCCGGGCGGCAGGTCGTCGAGGTGGAACTGGCCCGCGTCGAGCCACTCCTGGTAGGGCTCCTGGGCGGCCAGGTCGGCCTTGATCTCCTCGTCGGAGACGATGCGGCCCTGGGCGGTGTCGACGAGGAACATGCGGCCGGGCTGCAGGCGCATCTTCTGCACGACGTCGGCCGGGTCGATGTCGAGGACGCCGGCTTCCGACGCCAGGACGACGAGGCCGTCCTTGGTGATCCAGATGCGGGAGGGGCGCAGGCCGTTGCGGTCGAGGACGGCGCCGATGACGGTGCCGTCGGTGAAGCACACCGCCGCCGGTCCGTCCCACGGCTCCATCAGCGACGAGTGGTACGCGTAGAACGCCCGTCGGGCGGGGTCCATCGACTCGTGCCGCTCCCAGGCCTCCGGGATCATCATCAGCACCGCGTGCGGCAGGCTGCGGCCGCCGAGGTGCAGCAGTTCGAGGACCTCGTCGAAGCGTGCGGTGTCCGATGCGCCGGGCGTGCAGACCGGGACGATCTTGTCGAGCGCGCGCTCGGACCCGAAGACCTCGGTCTTGATGAGCGCCTCGCGGGCCCGCATCCAGTTCTCGTTGCCGGTGACGGTGTTGATCTCGCCGTTGTGGGCCACGCGGCGGAAGGGGTGCGCCAGCGGCCACGACGGGAACGTGTTGGTGGAGAAGCGGGAGTGCACGATGCCGAGCGCGCTCGTCATCCGCGGGTCCTGCAGGTCGAGGTAGAACGCCTTGAGCTGCGGGGTGGTGAGCATGCCCTTGTAGACGAACGTCTGACCGGACAGGCTCGGGAAGTACACGGTCTCGCGACCGGGTCCGTCCTGGCCGGGCCCCTTGGTGCCGAGTTCGTGCTCGGCGCGCTTGCGCACTACGTAACAGAGGCGTTCGAGGTCCATGCCCGATGCACCTGCGATGAACACCTGCCGGAAGGTCGGCATCGCGTCGCGGGCGAGTGCGCCCAGCGACGACTCGTCGGTCGGCACGTCGCGCCAGCCGAGAACTCGGAGGCCTTCCGCTTCGGCGATCTTCTCGACGGCCTCGCACGCGGCGGCGGCATCGCGCGAGGACTGCGGGAGGAACGCGATGCCGGAGGCGTAGCTACCGGGTTCGGGCAGGTCGAAGTCGACGGTCGCGCGGAAGAACTCGTCGGGGACCTGGATCAGGATGCCCGCACCGTCGCCGGTGTTGGGTTCTGCGCCCTGGGCACCGCGGTGTTCCAGGTTCACCAGTGCGGTGATGGCCTTGTCCACGATGTCGCGGCTGCGGCGACCGTGCATGTCGGCGACCATTGCGACACCACACGAGTCGTGCTCGTATGCGGGGTTGTAAAGCCCGTTGGGTGCTGGACCCATTGGCGTCCCACCTGACCTTTTCTCTCACGCTTGCGCGCAGCAAGTCTGTGTGGCAGCCAACAACCGTGCTCGTCGGCGGGCGACTGCCTACTGGGCGATGGGGGTGCCTTCGTGCAGCACTGAACGACGGGCTTTCGTCCCATCCGCCTCGAGTGGTGAAACGATATGACAAACACCGCCTGACATGCCAACTTAGTATCATCGGTTCTCGGAGGGCAGAAGCGTTGAGCGCCTTGCGGTTTGGCAGTACCCGCCCCACGGGGTCCGGCGGGGGGTGCGACGCACGTCACTGCCCCATTGACCGTCGGCGTTTGCGGTGCGGATGCGAGCGGCCCAGAACGTGCTTGAATGCGGAATTCGTCGTTTGCTGCAAAGCCTGGTCGGATTCTTAGGATTTACTACCCCCTGGGGGTATGCCCCGCAAAGCCGGGCCGCAAGCTCGTAGGCAATGTCCCCACACGCTCTCAACACCCCGATCGGCCGCTTCGACATCGACACGCTCGAGGAGGGGCCCACCGGCTGTCGCGCGACGATGCCCATCCGCGACATGGTCAACCCGGTCACGGGCCTCCCCAGCCTCGCCTCGCTGGCCATGCTGCTCGACCACATCGGCGGCGTCGTCAACTTCCGCCGTCAGGCCACCGACGAGTGGACGGTGTCGAGCGAGCTGGCCCTGGAGGCAAGCCCCGACGCGGCAGCGGTGATCGCCGCCGCAGAGGACGCACTGGTGCTCGGCACGTCGCGGCCGCTCGGCGCCAAGACGGCGACGGCGCTCGCCGACTGCGTGTTCCGGATCGGCGACGTGGTGATCGCCTCGGGCACCGTCCGGTCGTTCTACATCGAGTCGCCCGAGACGTTCTCCGAATCCCCCGTCGACACCGGATCGATGGAGCCGCGGACGGGTCTGGCGGCCAAGGCGAGCGTCGGCCCCGCCCGCACCGAGGGGTCGACGGTCGTGTTGCCCCAGTCCCATGACCGCGTGCTCGAGAACACCATGGGCGTCGTCCACGGCGGCGTGGCGTCGGCGGGTCTGGAGATGGCCGCGTCCGCCGCTGTGAACGCCGGGCGCACGGACGACCCGCTGACCACCGCATCACTTCGGGTGAACTTCCTGCGGCAGTTCCTCGCTGGCGATGAATCTCGTTACGAGGCAATGCCCTTGCGCGTCGGACGGCGCAGCGGGGTGGCCGACGCGCAAGCCGTCGGCGCCGACGGGAGGGTGGCGATCACCGCCCGGCTGACCGCCTACCGCTGCTAGCATCCGGCCATGTCGCAGGCGCGCGAGTCCACCGGTGGAGTAGGCGCCTTCGTCCGGAACTCCGGCTATCTGCGCAAGTGGCTCATCCTCGGCGTCGCGATCGGCGTGATCGCCGGCCTCGGGGCCGTCGTGTTCTACCTGGCGATGGAGTACACCGGCCAGTTCCTGCTCGGGTACCTGGGCGGCTACGACGTGCCCACCGCGGCAGGTGACGGCGGTGACGCCGGCAGTACGGGCTTCCCGCGTTGGTGGGCGATTCCCCTGATCACCACCGGCGGCGCGTTGGTCTCGGCGTGGATCGTCGCCAAGTTGGCCCCCGAGGCCGAGGGCCACGGCACCGACAGCGCCATCGAGGCCGTGCACAGCGACCCACGGGCCATCCGCGCCCGGGTGGTGCTGGTGAAGATGGTCTCGAGCGCGCTCACGATCGGTTCGGGCGGTTCGGCGGGACGCGAGGGACCGACGGCGCAGATCTCCGCGGGCTTCGGTTCGCTGCTCGCCCGACGCCTCGACCTCACCGACGCCGACGGTCGCGTGGCCGTGTCGATCGGCATCGGCTCGGGCATCGGCGCGATCTTCGGAGCGCCGCTGGGCGGTGCGGTGCTTGCCGCGTCGATCGTCTACCGCTTCGACTTCGACTACCGCGCACTAATTCCCGGCTTCATCACCTCCGGTACCGCCTATGCGGTGTACGGGTCCATCCTCGGATTCGATCCGCTGTTCGGCTTCGTGGTACCCGACTACCGCTTCGACCCCGTCGATCTGCCGTGGTTCGCGGTGATCGGAATCGTCGCTGCCGCAGTCGGTTACCTGTACGCGCGGACGTTCTACGCGACGGTCGCGCTGACGCGGCGACTCCCGGGCAACAAGGTGGTCAAGCCTGCGGTGGGCGGACTGCTGGTGGGCCTGATGGCGCTGGCGATACCGCAGATCCTGTCCAGCGGCTACGGCTGGGCGCAGGCCGCGTCGGCGCGCGAGACGCTGCTGATGATCCCGGTCTGGATCGTGATCGTGCTGCCGTTCGCGAAGATCGTGGCGACGTCGCTGACCGTCGGCACCGGTGGCTCGGGAGGCATCTTCGGACCGGGCATCGTGATCGGCGCCTTCGTCGGCGCCGCGATCTGGCGCCTCGCCGACCTGTCCGGCCTACCCGGAATACCCGACGGCCCAGGGGTCTTCGTGGTCGTCGCGATGATGGCCTGCTTCGGCAGCGTCGCACACGCACCGCTGGCGGTGATGATCATGGTCGCCGAGATGACGGGGTCGTTCTCGGTACTGCCAGGGGCGATGATCACCGTCGGCATCGCCTACATGCTGATCAGCCGAACCGACGTATCGATCTACGAGGCGCAGCGCTACGACCGCAGCACGGAGTTCGTGCCGCCCGACCGCTGACCCCGCGCACGCGAAGGGCCCGTGCCGTCACGACACGGGCCCTTGCGCGGCTACTACTTGGACTTCTTCTTCGCCTTGCTGGCCGCCTGCTTCTCGGTCTTCGCGTCCCCGGTGGTGATCTCGCCACCGGAGTTCTCCAGGTGGGCACGGACGAACCACTGGAACTTCTCGAGTTCGCCGAGCTGTCCGATCACCATGTCCTGGGAGACCGGGTCGAGGTCGTCGAGGCGTTCCATCGACTTGCGGGCGTCCTCGATCACGCCGTTGTAGACCAGGTTCAGCGCGGCCAGATGGGCCGGGACGGTGTCGCGGCCGACCGAGTAGTCGTCCCAGGTGCGGTCGGACAGGATCGCGCCGGGCGTGCCCTGCGGCGACGCTCCGAGGGCGGCGATGCGTTCGGCGACCTCGTCGGCGTAACCGCGGACCAGGTCGACCTGCGGGTCGATCATCTCGTGCACGCCGATGAAGTTCGGCCCCACGACGTTCCAGTGCACGTGCTTGAGCGTGAGGTGCAGGTCGTTGTAAGCACTCAGCAGCCGCTGCAGCAGCTCGGTGACCTCGCGGCTGTTCGCATCGGTCATGCCGGGCACGGTGAATCCACTCATCTGTAGCTCCTTTGGCTCAGGGTCTCCAAGGGCCTACCCACCTGCGTCGACGGCTAATCACGGCCCCGTTCAGAGCGAGCGCAGATCCGGGATCGCCAACCGTGCGCCGAACCGCGGGTTGCGTGCCAGACCGCTGACCTCCAGCAGCCGGACCGCGCGCTGACGGTGCGGCCGCAGCGGCTCGAGGAGGTCGAGCATGGCGTCGTCGTCGATGCGACGGCCGAGGAGGGTGGACCCCACCATGTTCGACAGGTGGTAGTCGCCGACCGAGAGGGCGTCGGGGTCGCCCCACGCGCGCTGGGCGGTCTCGGCGGTGGTCCACTCGCCGACCCCGGGAAGAGACTGCAGCGCCGTGCGGGCCTGAGCGCTGGGCCGGGCGGTCAGGCGTTCGATGGAGTCGGCGCGCGCGGCGCAGAGCACGATGGTCCTCGCGCGTCCGGGATCGACGTTGGCGAGGTGGTACTCCCAGGACGGGATGCGGCGCCAGACCTCCGCGGGCGGTGGCACCCGCATTCGCGCGGGCGCAGGCCCTGGTGCCGGGCTGCCGAACTTCGTGACGAGCAGGCGCCATGCCCGGAACGCGTCCTTGCCCGTGACGCGCTGTTCGAGCACGGCGGGGATCAGGGCTTCCAGCACGCGGCCGGTCCGGCCGATCCGCAGGTGCGGCACCCGCCGATGTGCGGCGGCGATCGTCGGCTCGTCCGGCGCGAAGCCTGCGGTGTCGTCGTCGAGCCCGAGGAACGCGGGCAAGTGCTCGATGAATTCCGCGGCGCCGTCACCCCACGCGTCGCACGCCACGGTGTCGCGCCCGGTCTTGGCGATGCGTGCGGTGACGGGTCCGCTGGCCTGCAGGCTGGTCTTCCAGATCGCGCCGTCGACCGTCTGGTAGCAGGGGTCGCCCGGGCCACGGCGCTGCGGCGAGAGCGTCATCGCCGGGCCGGCAGGGCCGGGGAACACCACGGTGCGCCGTACCGGTCCTGCGTTCACGTCGACCATCCTCCCAGGAACGGCCGACCATACGGTCAGGAGACGGCTACGTCGGCCTTGTCCGGGTAGAACGCCACGTGGCCTGCGATCTGGGC
>JAQSXQ010000311.1 GCA_029256565.1 Mycobacterium sp. | reverse complement strand
GCGATGACGGCGGCCTCGAGCATCTCACCGCTGGCACGGGGGTCCCGTCCCACCACGGCGAGGCGGCGGGCCCGGCCGGACGCCCGCTGCCGGGCGGCCGCGGAGCCAAGGGCCAGCGCCAGCTCTGCGGTCAGGTCGCGATTGGCGACGCCGCGAACGCCGTCGGTGCCGAACAGTCGAGCCATGGATCAATCCGCTCCTCGCGTACGCATGAAGGCAAACCCGTCTGCGGGCATCTCGTCTCAAAATGCCGAAAGCGTGCGCGTCGAGTGAAACACGACGCGCACGCTTGCGGTCACAGCGAAACGAAGATCAGCGCTTGCTGTACTGAGGTGCCTTACGGGCCTTCTTGAGGCCGTACTTCTTGCGCTCGATGGCACGCGGGTCACGCGTGAGGAAGCCTGCCTTCTTCAGCGCCGGTCGATCGTCGGGCTGAACGATGATCAGCGCCCGGGCGATCGCCAGGCGCAGCGCGCCTGCCTGGCCGGACGGGCCGCCACCATCGAGGTGGGCGAAGATGTCGACCGAGTCGACACGGTCGACGAGCACCAGCGGCGCCTTGATGAGCTGCTGGTGCACCTTGTTCGGGAAGTACGCCTCGAGGCTGCGGCCGTCCAGGTTGAACTGTCCGGTGCCGGGCGACAGGCGCACGCGCACCACGGCCTCCTTGCGGCGGCCGACGGTCTGGATGGGGCGGTCGATGTAGATCGGCTCGCGAGGAGCGGCCTCTTCGGCGGCGCCGGTGTCGGCGGACTCGGTTACGTACGTTCCCTCGGTGGTCTCCGGGACGTCAGTCGCCTCGGGAGCCTCGGTCACGTCGGTCACGTCGGTCGTTTCGGTCACTGGGCCACCTGCTTGATCTCGAACGTAATCGGCTGCTGGGCGGAGTGCGGATGCGTCGGACCCGCGTACACCTTGAGCTTCTTCTGCACCTGACGGCTCAGCTTGTTGTGCGGGAGCATGCCGACGATCGCGTTCTCGACCACGCGGGTCGGGTGCTTGATCAGCAGCTCGCCGATGGTGCGCCTGCGCAGGCCACCGGGGTAACCCGAGTGGCGGTAGGCGAACTTCTTGGTGAGCTTGTCGCCACCGATGGCGACCTTCTCGGCGTTGATGATGATGACGAAGTCGCCACCATCGACATTGGGCGCGAACGTCGGCTTGTGCTTGCCGCGGAGCAGCTTGGCTGCTTCGACGGCGAGCCGGCCGAGCACGACGTCCGTGGCGTCGATGACGTACCACGAACGCGTGGTGTCACCTGCCTTCGGCGTGTACGTAGGCACAGCGCTACCTTCTCTTCTCTCGGGTTGATCCCCGGGTCTAGCCGGGAGCCGGTCCACGACGTGTGCGCTGAAATGCCTTGGCGACCGACGGAGACCCAAGGTTCCGGCAAGCCTGCACACGCCAACGAGGCAGCTTACCCGGGCCCATCAGCGCAGGTCAAAACGCGCTATCGAGCCCGCGACCAGAACCTGCCGTGGTGGTCGGCGAGACCACCGCCTGAGGCGGGCGATACCCATCGATCGCTGCCCCGCGCGACGTGTCCTTCAAGGCGACGCCGGAACGCCCCAGTTCGATCGCCCCGGCGACCAGGCTCGCGGCGATCCGCGCGGCCTCGTCGTAGCCCAATCCCCCCGGCGGGTGGATGTTGGAGACGCAGTTGCGGTCGGCGTCGGGTCGCCCGACCCGCGGCAGATGGGTGAGGTAGATGCCGAGGCTGTCGGCGACGGAGAGCCCTGGCCGCTCGCCGATGATCACCAGGACGGTCCGGTAACCGGCCGCGGCGGCGATGTGGTCACCGAGGCCGACGCGGGCCTGCGTCGCGATCACCGGAGGCGCCAGCGTGTGCCGGTCCCCCAGCCGGGCAACGAGCGCGGCCAGCAGCGCGGCGCCGTGCGTCCGCAGCGCGGTGGGTGACAGCCCGTCGGCGAGGACGAAGCCGATGTCGGCGCCGACGTGCGGCACCTCCGCATCCTCGGCCGGGAGCCGGCCCAGATCGGGCCTGCGCAGGTACTCCTCGCGTGAGGTCGCCCTACTGGTCACCAGCACCGGATCGCCGATGCCGATCTCCCGGACCTCGGCGGCCAGACCGTCCACGTCGAGCGGCACGTGCACGGCGTCGCGCGCCGCGGCGTGGGCAGCCGCCAGTGCGAGCACCTCGGAGCTGGGCAGCGCGTTGCCCGCGCGACCCAACCCGATCCTGGCCTGCGTGGTCTTGCGCAGTTCATCCCAGAACTGTTGCACGGCAGGCAGTTCGGCGGTCACGGGTGTGCCGCCGTCAGCGAACGCAGCGGTGACCTGCTGGCGTCGAATGGCGTCAGGCGGCCAGCGTCGTCGACCATCCCGACGGTGCGCAGCCACGCGTCGAACTCGGGTGCCGGCCGCAACCCGAGCGTGCGGCGCGCCACCAGCACGTCGTGGAACGACAAGCTCTGGTAACCGAGCATGACGTCGTCGGCGCCGGGCACCGTGATGACGAACGCGACACCCGCGGCGCCCAGCAGCGTCAGCAGGGTGTCCATGTCGTTCTGGTCGGCCTCGGCGTGATTGGTGTAGCAGACGTCGACGCCCATAGGCAGACCGAGCAGCTTGCCGCAGAAGTGGTCCTCGAGACCGGCGCGGATGATCTGCCTGCCGTCGTAGAGGTACTCCGGACCGATGAATCCGACGACGGTGTTGACCAGCAGCGGTTCCAGTTCCCTGGCCACCGCGTACGCACGGGTCTCCAGCGTCTGCTGATCCACGGGCTTGCCGCCGGTGCCCAGGTGCGTGCCCGAGCTGAGCGCCGATCCCTGGCCGGTCTCGAGGTACATCACGTTGTCGCCGACGGTTCCCCGCTGCAGCGAGCGGGCAGCGGCGTTGCCCTCCCGCAGCAGCGCCATGTCGACGCCGAACGCCGAGTTCGCACCCTCGGTGCCTGCGATCGACTGGAAGACGAGGTCGACGGGCACGCCGTCCTCGATGAGCCCGATGGTGGTCGTGATGTGGGACAGCACGCAGGACTGGGCCGGGATGTCGTAGCGCGCCCGGATCGAGTCGAGCAGGTGCAGCAGGTCGGCAGTGGCGTGCGGCGAGTCGGTGGCGGGGTTGATGCCGATGACGGCGTCCCCGCAGCCGAGCAGCAGCCCGTCGAGGACCGCGGCGGCGATCCCGCGGGGGTCGTCGGTGGGGTGGTTGGGCTGCAGTCGGGTGGCCAGCGTGCCAGGGACGCCGACCGTGGTGCGGAACGCCGCGGACACGTGCGTGGCCGCGGCGACGGCGATCAGGTCTTGATTGCGCATGATCTTCGAGACGGCAGCCGCCATCTCCGGCGTCACGCCGCGCGAGATTGCGGCGATGCGGGCCGCGCCGTCGTCGTGGGAGGCGGCATCCATCAGCCAGTCCCGGAACCCGCCCACCGTGAGCGAGCGGATCGGCGCGAACGCGTCCCGGTCGTGGCCGTCGATGATGAGCCGGGTGACCTCGTCGGTCTCGTACGGCACCACGACGTCGGAGAGGAACGTGGTCAGCGGGAGATCGGCGAGAACCCAAGCCGCCGCGGCTCGTTCGGCGTCGTGTTCGGCCGCGCAGCCGGCGAGCTGGTCGCCGGAGCGCAGCGGGGTGGCCTTGGCCATCAGCTCGACGAGGCCGTCGAACTCGTATGTGACGCCCGCGAGATGTTGGCGGAACCTCATCCGCTGCCTGCCATCGGGACTCCTCATTCGCGGTTGGTGCACCGGCAGCCGACGTGCGACTCGTGACCGGATTTCTAAAGGTATTTTATTGAACCATTGAATGGGGCCGGTCGCTCACCGAGATGACGATGCCCCGGCGCGAGCGTCGCGCCGGGGCATGGTCGTGCTGTCGGTTGGCCGTGCCGTGGGTTAGAAGAAGCCCTGCGCCTTGTTGCTGTAGCTGACCAGCAGGTTCTTGGTCTGCTGGTAGTGGTCGAGCATCATCTTGTGATTCTCGCGGCCGATGCCGGACTGCTTGTAGCCACCGAACGCGGCGTGTGCCGGGTACTGGTGGTAGCAGTTCGTCCACACGCGGCCGGCCTGGATGTCGCGACCGGCGCGGTAGGCGGTGTTGCCGTCGCGGCTCCACACCCCGGCGCCGAGGCCGTACAGGGTGTCGTTGGCGATGGACATCGCGTCGGCGTAGTCGGTG
>JAQSXQ010000310.1 GCA_029256565.1 Mycobacterium sp. | reverse complement strand
CGCGCGCGGCACCGACGAAGCACCAGGCCTCGGGCGCATCGGTGGTGCGTTCGTCGACTCGCTGCGCGGCAAGGTCGGCGGACGGTCGGTCGGCGCGTATGCGGTGAACTACCCGGCGAGCTACGACTTCCTGGCAGCGGCGGCAGGCGCCAACGACGCCAGCGCCCACATCCAGTACATGATCGGCGCGTGCCCGACCACCCGACTCGTCCTCGGTGGCTACTCCCAGGGCGCTGCCGTGGTCGACGTGATCGCCGCGGTGCCCATCCCGGCGATCGGGTTCAACAACCCGCTGCCGCCCAACACCCCGGACTTCGTCGCGGGCATCGCGGTCTTCGGCAACCCCTCGGCGAAGCTCGGCCTTCCCCTGACCACCAGCCCGGTGTGGGCAGGCCGCTCGATCGACCTGTGCAACTTCGACGACCCGGTCTGCCAGCTCAACGGTGAGAGCGTCCCGGCACACCGCGCCTACGCGCCCGGGCCAACCGATCAGGCTGCCGGCTTCATCGCGGGTTTGCTGTAGCACGAGGCTTGATCGATGCCTACGAACTCGTCAAAACACTCCGCTAGCATCGGTGCGGTGATCCGCCGCCACGTCATCGCACCCGTCGTCATCGCACTCGTCGCAGGCGCACTGCTGGTCGCGCCAGGCATCGTGACCAGCCGTTCGATTCCGACCGCATCGGCGGCCTGTCCCGCCGTCGAGGTGATATGGGCGCGCGGCCGCGTGGAGCCGGCGGGCGCCGGCCAGATCGGCAACGCCTTCACCAACGGCCTGCGCAAGAAGACGGGCAAGAACGTCAACCTGTACGCCGTGCAGTACCCCGCCGACAACGAGATCGACGTCGGCGCCAACGACATGAGCCGCCGGATCAAGAACACCATGGCGGGCTGCCCCGACACCCGCATCGTCCTCGGCGGCTACTCGCTGGGTGCCGCCGTCACCGACGTCGCGCTGGCGCTGCCGTTCGCGTTCTTCGGCTTCGACCAACCCCTGCCGCCCGGCGCCGATCAGCACATCGCGGCCGTCGCCCTGTTCGGCAACGGATCCGCCTGGATCGGCCCCATCACCAACTTCAATCCGCTCTACCGCGAGCGGACCATCGAGCTGTGCCACGGCGCCGACCCGGTCTGCAACCCGGCCGACCCCAACACGTGGGAGAACAACTGGCCCGACCACCTGGCTCCCGCCTACATCGAGGCAGGCATGGTCAACCAGGCGGTCGACTTCGCCGCCGGTCGGGTCTGAGGCCACCGCTCGCTGTAACGAGCAACGCTCTCCGACGGATAGCATCGGTGTGGTGACATCGAACTTCGGACAAACGCGCCGCCGTCTGGCGATCATCTCGGGAGCCGCGGTCATCGCGGCAGGAGCATTGGGCGGTACCGCTGCCCTGGGTTCACCCGACGGGTCGCTGCCGAGCGCGAACGCAGCGCCGTGCGCCGACGTGAACGTCGTATTCGCCCGCGGCACCGACGAAGCGCCGGGACTCGGTGACGTCGGTCAGGCGTTCGTGGGGCAGTTGCGGGACAAGACAGGACGCGACATCGCGGCCTCACCGGTCAACTACCCCGCCCACCAGGACGTCGGACCAGGCGTCGCGGACATGACGTCGCAGATCCGGTCGATCGTCGACAACTGCCCCAACACGAAGATCGTCGTCGGCGGCTACTCGCTGGGTGCCGCGGTCACCAATGACGTACTGAACAACACGCTTCCGCCCGGTGCCGACCGGAACATCGCCGCAGTCGTGCTGATCGGCAACGCCAGTCGGCTGCTGAACATCCCGGTGACCCCCGGCCCCGCCTTCAACGGCAAGTCGATCGACGTGTGCAATCCCGGCGACCCGATCTGCTCGGGCGGCCCGGCAGCGCTGAGCCACCTTCAGCTGGCCTACCTGCTGACCGGCGGCATCGGCAGCGCGGTCGACTTCACCGCGAGCAAGATCTAACCGCGACGGACGTCGCGCGTCACCGTGGTGCGTGCTGCCAGCAGGTCGTCGGACGGGTAGTCGACGGCGACCAGCGTCAGTCCGCGCGCCGGGGCCACGGCGAATTCGCTCGACCGGCCCGACGTGCTGAGCAACCCTGCGATCCAAGCAGGTTCGCGTCTGCCCTCGCCGACCGCCAGCAGCGCGCCGATCACCGAACGGACCATCGACCAGCAGAACGCGTCGGCGGTGACGTGAGCGGTGAGCTGGTCGCCGTCGCACGTCCAGTCGAGCCGCTGCAGGTCGCGGATGGTCGTCGCGCCCTCTCGGGGCCGGCAGAACGCCGCGAAGTCGTTCAGGCCCAACAGCTCCCGTGACGCCTCGCGCATGGCGTCGAGGTCGAGCGGACGACTCCACGGCGTGACGAACCGGGCGGCATGAGGTTCCACGCCGAATGGTGCTGTCGACAGCCGGTAGGAGTAGTGCCTGCGCAGCGCCGAGAACCGCGCGTCGAACCCGTCCGGCGCGCGCACCACGTCGCGCACCCGGACGTCGTCGGTCAGGAGCTTCGCCAGCCGCCGCACCAGCGGCAGGAACTCGGCATCTCCGGCGCGCGGGGTGCGCGGGTATGCGAGGTGGATCGCATCGGCAGGGACGTCGACGTGGGCGACCTGTCCCGTCGCGTGCACACCGGCGTCGGTGCGGCCCGCCGCGCGCGTGACGATGGGGCTGCGGAAGATCGTGGACAGCGCCTCGTCGATGAGCCCTGCGACCGTGCGCTGCCCGGTCTGGGTGGCCCACCCGGCGAAATCGGTGCCGTCGTAGGAGATGTCGAGGCGGAGGCGAACCGGGGCGACGGGAAAATGACCATGCCCGCCACCGGATTCGGTGGCGGGCATGGTCATCGGATGACTACTTGGCGTCGTCGGCCTTGGCCTCGTCGGCATCGGCGTCAGTGGCCGGGGCGTCTTCGGCTGCGGCGTCCTCGGCCTCGGTCAGCGCGACGCTGGCGTCGGCTTCGGCGCCTTCGTCGACCACGGGGCCGTCAGTGGCCTCGGGCTCGACGGCTGCCTGCGGCGCTGCCGCGGCGGCAACCGGCTGCTGCGACGACGACACGCGGCGTGCACGGTCGGCCTCGTTGGTCACGGTCTTCTCCCGCACCAGTTCGATGACGGCCATGGGGGCGTTGTCGCCCTTGCGTGCCTCCACCTTGATGATGCGGGTGTAGCCGCCCTCGCGGTCGGCGAAGAAGGGTCCGATCTCGGCGAACAGGACGTGCACGACGTCCTTGTCGCGGATCTTCTTCATCACCTCACGCCGGTTGTGCAGCGTGCCCTTCTTGGCGTGGGTGATGAGCTTCTCCGCGTACGGCCGCAACGCCCGCGCCTTGGGCTCGGTCGTCTTGATGCGGCCGTGCTCGAAGAGCGACGTGGCCAGGTTGGCCAGGAGCGCCTTCTGGTGTGAGGACGACCCGCCGAGGCGAGCACCCTTAGTGGGCTTGGGCATTGCGACTATCTCCTTGTGTGGCCGGCCCCCGTATCAGGTAGGGCCGGGACGGTTCGTGCGAGGTTGGGGCGGGCGAAGCTGGGTGGGAAATGTCCCGGCTTAGAGCTGTTCGGTCTCGGCGAAGTCCTGGTTGTCGTCCAGGTCGTAGCCTGCATCGCTGTTCCAGGTGCCGGTGGCGACGTCGTAGCCGGCGACCTCCGACGGATCGAACGTGGCCGGGCTGTCCTTGAGCGAGAGACCGAGCTGGTGCAGCTTGATCTTCACCTCGTCGATGGACTTCTGGCCGAAGTTGCGGATGTCCAGCAGATCGGACTCCGTCCGCGAGACGAGTTCGCCCACGGTGTGCACGCCCTCGCGCTTGAGGCAGTTGTACGACCGGACCGTCAGCTCCAGGTCGTCGATCGGCAGCGCGAAGCTGGCGATGTGGTCGGCCTCGGCAGGCGACGGGCCGATCTCGATGCCCTCGGCCTCGACGTTGAGTTCCCGTGCCAGACCGAACAACTCGACCAGCGTCTTGCCGGCGGAGGCCAGCGCGTCGCGGGGGGTGATCGAGTTCTTGCTCTCGACGTCGAGGATCAGCTTGTCGAAGTCGGTGCGCTGCTCGACGCGGGTGGCCTCGACCTTGTAGGTCACCTTGAGCACCGGCGAGTAGATCGAGTCGACCGGGATGCGGCCGATCTCGGCGCCGGACGCCTTGTTCTGCACGGCGGGCACGTA
>JAQSXQ010000309.1 GCA_029256565.1 Mycobacterium sp. | reverse complement strand
TTTGCATCCTGACGACCGGTGGGCCGGGAACGGCCGGCGCGGCGAGGGCGGCGGCGGGCGTCGCCGTGGTCGTCGTCTCCTTGCGCGCGGTCGAGGCCAGACTCAGCGCGGCCAGGGACTCCGTCGGCGCGGTCGTGGTGTCGCCCGGGGCGCTCTCCGCCGGCGGGTCTTCACTGGAGATCGAGTCCTGCTGTGAAGAAGCGTCTTTGGCGTCCTTCCGGCTGTCATCGGACTCGATGCGCGTCGCACGGACCTCGGTGCCGGGCCCCGGTCGATCGACCGGCGCCGCGGAGCCGTCCTTCGTCGACGTCGAGTACGAGCCGGTGTGGGCACCGCCGGTGCCGACGACGGTGCCGGGAGTTGCCGCGTGCGTCGAGGACGACGCCGTGGCGGCCGGGGAGTCGGCGGGCGACGACGGCGTGTCCGCACCCACCCCGGACGCGTCGTCCGCCGATGGCGACGGGTCCGAGGCCGTCGCGCCGGACGCGGAGGCACCGGAGGAAGACGCGCTCGACGACGACTCGGCGCCGGAGGATTCCGCGGGGTCGGCCGCAGCGATTCCACAGCCGCCGTACAGGATTGCAGCTCCGATGCCGAGTGCGGCCGCCAAACTCCCGACTCGTCCTACGTGCAACGTCTCAGCCACGCCGATTCCCCCAATCCGAAACGGTGATCAGGTGCTACGCACCGCAGCGACCATAACCTCGGCCACCTGATCCTCGGCCGGCTTTGGGTGGAAGAGTGGTTGGGCCGGTTGCCCGGATATCCCTACGGTCGGATGACCACCGCCGACAGGGGATCGGACCGTCCGGCCACGATGTCGCGCCACACCGGCGCGGTGCTGTTGAGGCCGGTGACCGTCTGTACCCGGAGCCATCCCGAGGCCCACGGCACGAGGTCCGAGCGTGCGGCGTCGTAGAGCGATTGCACTGCCGGCCAACCGCGTTCACGGGTGAGTTCCACCTCGCGGTCACCGGTGTTGAACATCGCCAGCGGTGGGCCGGACCCCGACGGCGAGGAGCGCGCGTGGGTGCCGCCCACGCCGATGCTGGTGACGAGGTGCCGCCCGAGCCGGTCGTGCACCGCGCCGGTGACGTCGGGGGATCCCGCGACGTCCACGTAGGTGGTGCCGTCGGAGGGGTCCAACCGGTCGACCTCGTCGTAGCCGAGCACCCGGTCGTAGACCCCGAACGTCTCCGCTGCCGCCCGGTGTCCCGGACTGGTGAGCCCGACGACGGTGACGCCGGCGCCGACCAGGAGCCGACTGAGCGCCGACGCGCTGCGACTCGATGCGCTCGAGACCACGACCCTGCGTACCCCCGAGGCGACCACGTCGGCGGCGAGCAGGGCCGCGAACGGATGGACGGGCAGCAGAACGGTCTCCACGTCGCCACCGGCGGAATCGGATTCGTCGGGCAGCGGCACGAGCCGGCGGTAGATCGGCAACATGCCGACGCGGCCTTCGTCGACGGACAGCAATCCGATGTCGGTGTTCTCGGCGCGCACTGCCACGCGGGTCGCCATGGGCAGGAACCCGGCGACCCGCGTGCCGACGGCGGCCACCGTCGGGTCCGCGGCGACCACCTCCGCGATGCCCCACACCGGTATGCGCGCGCGATCGCGAGACGGTGAGGGGAATGCCTCCAGGGTCTTGAGGACGTCGTTGACGAGGACGTAGCCGAGGTTGTTGGCGGCCACGCTGAAGCGCTCGACGGCCAGGATCACGACACCCGGCCGGCGAGGTGGCAGCGGTTCGCCGACCAATTCGAGTCCGTCGAGCGGTGTGGTCCGATCGACTTCCAGGACGTGGGTGTCCGATCTTTCAGAAGCGGTGGTCATGGCAACTCCCTCGGTTGACGGCCTCAGAAGGCCGGGGTGGTGGGTTGAAGGACGGCGGTCGCTGCTGCCTCGGCGCGCAGGTGCTCGAACGCTTGGTAGTCGGGGTCGTTGACCATGTCGACGAAGTTCTGCCGGCTGGGGTAGCTGACCATGGCCACCAGGTCCCAGTCGCCGCCCTCGTCCGGCACGAGCGACGTGTGTCCGATGCCGCCGTAGACGATCGTCACGCCGTACCGCTCGTTCACGCCCGTGCTGCTGAACTTCTCGATGTACTCGCGGTACTTGGCCTCGCCGCCCGGCGTGAACCTGATCAGGTTCAGCATGATCACCGGCCCACTGGGATCGTCGGCGACGAAGCGTTCGAGGTCGGCTGCATTCAAGAGGGTCATGATTGTCTCCATCGGTTGTTACTTGCTATACGACACGCAACTTACGCCTGCCCACCGACAGGTTCCCGACGATGGACAATGACCGCCATGGACGACACGCCGCTGACCCGGCGCACCCAGGCGGAACGCCGCGCCGAGACGCGGCGCCGCGTGCTCGACGCCGCGACGTCTCTGGTCGCCCAGCACGGCTCGAGTGCGGTCTCGCTCGCCGCCGTCGGCGAGGCCGCCGGGTACAGCCGCGGCATCGTCAACCACCACTTCGGGAGCAAGGCGCGGCTGCTCGAAGAACTCATCAGGCACACCCAGCAGTTCGACGTGCCGGCCGATTCGGCGACGGGCCTCGGTTGTCTGACCCAGTTCGTCGCGGCGTACCTGGGCGGGATGCATGACAGGTCGCCACGCTCGGAGGCGTTCCTCAAGATGTGGACCGAATCGGCGAACCTCGAGCCGTCGCTCGCGTCGCTGTTCGCCGAACGCGACGCCGCGTTTCGTG
Organism: Mycobacterium sp.; assembly: GCA_029256565.1. Classification (GTDB taxonomy): domain Bacteria; phylum Actinomycetota; class Actinomycetes; order Mycobacteriales; family Mycobacteriaceae; genus Mycobacterium. Next base: position 1,438 of record JAQSXQ010000309.1, on the reverse strand, counting down.
ATTACCTCGCCCAACAGATCCGGGCCGGAGTCGGTGACGGGTCCATCGATCCCGACGTCGATTCCGACCTCGCCGCCCTCGCGATCATCGGACTCCTGCGGGGCACGGCGATGATGGCGTTCTCCACGGCTCGGGACGTCTCCGCCGCCGACCTCTCGGCCGAGGTGGCCCGCCGGGTCGAGCGCAGTCTCGCCGCGCGCCCAAGGGGGGCCACTTCGTCCTAGGAAGAAGTGGCCCTGCCCCAGCGGCGTCGACGTCCCTACCGTTCGAGGCATGAAGTCCATCACGCGCAGGCCCCGTCGGGTCATGACCGTTGCGAGCGCCGCGCTGGCAGCGACCATGACGATCGGGTGCAGCGCTTCCGGCGACAGCGGGGACGCGGCTCGCTCCGGGCAGCAGGAACGCAATGTCCAGGTCGTCCGCGACGCCTTCGCTCTCGGGGTCGGCGGTGAGGAAGGCTTCTTCTCGATCCTTGCCGACGACGTGCAGTGGACCGTCGCGCGGGCCGTCGACCCGACGACGTACACGAGCCGGGCGGAGTTCTTGCGCGACGGCGCAGGGCCCATCCAGTCGCGACTGAGCGAACCGATTCAGGCGAACGTCCAACAACTCGTTGCGGAAGGCGATGTGGTCGTCGCGATTTGGGACGGCACGGCGACGGCCCGCGATGGGCGCCCCTACGTCAACACCTACTCGTGGGCACTGACGATGCGTGACGAGCGGGTGGTGAAGGCGACCGCGTTCCTCGACCTCGTCGCGCTCGGCGACTTGATGGCGAGGGTGCCGCCGGCCTGACCTCCATGGCGTGACATCGACATGTGACGGCCATCACGTGCGCCTTCGGTATTGCTTCGACTTCGAAGCGAGTTGTGCAGTGCGTAGCTGCTTCAACTTCGAAGCAATAACCGAGGAGGAATCATGAAGGCTCTCTACTACCGTCAGTACGGCGGCAGCGACGTTCTGGAGTACGCCGAGGCCCCGAAGCCGGTACCGGGCCCGGGACAGGTGCTCGTGCAGGTCGCCGCCACCTCGTTCAATCCGGTCGACGCGGGTATCCGCGGGGGCTACCTGGCCGGGGTGTACTCGATCGCGTTCCCACACGTTCCGGGCGTCGACGTCGCAGGCACGATCGCCGAACTCGGCGCGGACGTGCAGGGTTGGCAGGTCGGCGACGCGGTGGTGGCGATGCTGCCGCTGGATGCCGACGGTGCGGCTGCCGAATACGCGCTGGCCCCAGCGGAATCGCTTGCGGTGGCTCCGCAGTCGGTGCCTCTGACCGACGCGGCCGCCCTTCCGACGGTCGGACTGACGGCCTGGCAGTCGCTGTTCGAGGTCGCTGGATTGACCGCCGGGCAGAGCATCCTCGTCAACGGTGCCTCGGGTGCCGTCGGCGGTTACGCCGTCCAACTCGCCAAGGAGGCCGGAGCAATCGTGACCG
>JAQSXQ010000308.1 GCA_029256565.1 Mycobacterium sp. | reverse complement strand
CCGGATCGACCTGCGCTTGCCGGCCACGGTCGGCAACCGCCGCCTGCAGCGGGGGCAGATCGGCCTGCCCTCGATGTCGACCGTCCAGTCCTTCCCGCCACCGGGGCACGGCTTCTCCGGCGTGGTCATGGCTGGTCGCCGTTCGCGAGTGAGCGGGCATGAGGTTTCACGCGTCAAGTATGCGACGACCGGTCGTCACCAGACGCCAGGCACCAGACGTTTGCGCACGCGCGACGCGTATTCGGTGTAGCCGGGTAGCTCCTGGCGCAGCATCTTCTCCTCGTCGAGGATGCGCGCGGCCAGCACCGGAAGCGCGACCGCCACCGCCACGAGGCCCCACAGCGAGTCCAGCGCCGGGGGCATGCCGACCATCATGATCAGCGCGCCGAGGTACATCGGATGCCGCACCACCCCGTACAGCCCGGTGGACACCAGCGGTTGGTCCGCCTCGACGGTGATGGTGGCGGCCGCATAGGAGTTCTGTACGACGACCAGCTGCGACAGGACGAGGCCGCCCACGACGAGGACGTCGCCGACGACGAGGAGCCACAGCGGGACCGACGACCAGCCGAACCGGTGGTCGAGCGCCGAGATCACCAGCGCGGCGATGACCAGGAGCACCGTCGCCGACATGACGATCCGCTGTGCAGGCCGTGTCTCCGCCGTGGGGCCCGCCTTCATCCTGCGGGCCAGGGCAGCCGGATCGCGGACGGCCAGATAGGCGCTCGGCACCATCGTCGCGGTGACGAACACCGCGATGAACACCCAGGCCTGCCAGTAGTCGACCGTGCCCGCCGGGACGAACAGCGCCACGCCGAAGAACACGACGCTGAACGCCGTGGCGGCCACTGCCTTCAGTGCGAGCATCATTCCGTCACACCGCATCCCGTCGCCGGTAGAGCCACCCGGCAGCGCCTGCGAGTAGCCCGGCGACGACCGTCATCACGACCAGCGCCACGACGGGCACGTCGGTCGGGACGGTGGTCCGTCCCACGGGCGACAGGTCGATCAGCCACTGCGGCAGGCGCAGCAGCGCACCCAGATACAGCGATGCGACGACGAACGTCACTGCGAGCCAACCGATCCACGCGTGCCGCAGCGCGACGCCCAGTGCCGCGACACCGGCCAGCACGGCCAGCGCGGGGACGAACGCCACGGCCGCCAACGTCAGTCGCACGACGGTGCCGGGCTCGCCGAGCGTGATGCCGGCACCCAGACCGTTGCCGAAGCCGGCGAAGAACATCAGCACCGCGGCGCCGAGGACCGCCGACGCGACGGCCGTCAGCAGCCAGCGCCACCGCGAAACCGCCCCGGCGAGAACCGTTTCCCCGAGCCCGGACTGCTCGTCGGAGTACACCCGCAGCACCGTCGACACGACGTAGGCGCTCGCGGCTGCGGCCAGGAACTGCGTCATCGTCGTGTAGACGCCGTCGGTGCCCTGCGCGGCGAGGACCCGGGCCAGCAGTTCGTTGGTCTCCGCCGCATCGAGCAGGGACTTCGTCATCGAGCCGAACGCAAGGCCCGCGGCGAACAGTCCCACCGACCAGCCGATCGTCTGCCCCCTTGCGAGAACCAGGTGCAGTCCGAGCACGCCGTGAATCCGGCGCGCGGTGGGACGTTCTCCGCTGGAGGCCACGGTGCCGTCGTCGTACTGGCGCCGCGCCTCGAGTACTGCCGCGACCGCGATCAGGCCGGCGGTCACGACCAGCAGCAGTGCCAGGGGCCACCACCGGAGATCGACGAAGGGGCGCATCTGCTGAGCCCAGGCGATCGGCGAGAGCCAGCTGACCGCGCTGCCGGAGTTGTCGATCACGTCGCCGACCCCGCGTAGCAGCGCCGCGACGGCGAGCGTGGCCATCGCCGCTCCGGTCGCGGTGCGGGCCTGCCGCCACATCTGCGCCGTGACGGCGGCGACGGCACCGAACGCCATGGCCACCGCGGTCACGCCGATGCACATCGCCAGGGTGTCGACGACGTCGAATCCGGTGGCCGACATGGCCGCCGTCATCGTCACGGCCAGCACGACGTTAACCCCTGCGACGACGACGAGCGCGGCGGTGGTCCTGGCGTAGCGTCCGACGACCGAGGCGAGGACGAGTTCCGCTGCGCCGCTCTCCTCCTCGGCGCGGGTGTGGCGAATCACGGTGAGGATCGCGAGGATCGAGGTGGCCACGATCAGCGTGAGCATCAGCTCGTTCGCCATCATCGCGCCGAGGTCGGTCTCGTTGCCGCCGAACATCGGACCGCCCAGCATCATCCCGGCGGGGGTCTTCAGCAGGTTGACGCGGGCCAGCCGCGACGCCTCGTCGGGGTAGGCCAGCTCGATGGCGTTGGGTGAGTAGGCCATGGTCAGCGTGAGGACCGCGATCCACACCGAGAGCCGGATCCGGTCGCGCCGCAACGCATGCCGGATGAGCCGTGCCGTACCGGTCCATGGTGACCCGACGGGGGAGGCCTCGTGCCGTCCGTGGCGTGTGGCCGTCGAGGCGGCCGTCGCCGGCGCGGTCATCGGTCGGCGCCCTGATACTCGCGCAGGAACATGTCCTCCAATGAGGCCGGTGCGACGGTCAATTCGTCGATGCCGAGTTCGGTGAGCCGATTCATCGCCCGGTCGAGGTCACCGCGGTCGACCGCAAAACGGAGCAGGCCCTCGTCGTCCCGAAGGTCGTGCACGTACGGCTCGCCGTCGAGCCCACGTCCGTCGCCACGGACGCGCGCGGTCACCGTGGTCCGCATCAGATGGCGCAGTTGCTCGAGTGAGCCAGACCTGACGGTCCGTCCGGCGCGCACGATCGTCACCGTGTCGCAGAGCTTTTCGACCTCGGCAAGGATGTGGCTGGACAGCAGGACCGCGGCGCCCTGGTCGGCGACCTCCCGCACGCACTGCTGAAATGCCTGCTCCATGAGCGGGTCCAGGCCCGACGTCGGCTCGTCGAGGACGAACAGCTCGGCGCGCGTGCTGAACGCGGCGACGATCGCCACCTTCTGCCGGTTGCCCTTGGAGTAGGTGCGGGCCTTCTTGTGCGGATCGAGTTCGAAGCGCTCTATCAGTTGATCACGCCGCTTCTCGTCGACCGCGTCGGTGCCGCGCAGACCGGCGAGGAAGTCGATGGCCTGCATGCCGGTGAGGTTGGGCCACAGCGTCACGTCACCCGGCACGTAGGAGATCCTGCGGTGCAGGGCCACTGCGTCGTGCCACGGGTCGCCGCCGAGGAGTCGGACCGTTCCGCCGTCGGCGCGCAGCAGTCCGAGCAGCACCCGGATGGTGGTCGACTTGCCCGCGCCGTTCGGACCGAGGAAGCCGTGCACCTCCCCCGCGCGGACGGACAGGTCGAGCCCGTCGAGCGCCCGGCGGCGGCCGAACGCCTTCACCAGGCCGCGGACGGCGACGGCGTCGGTGGTGGTCATGGTTCCTCCCGGGCGAGCTCGTCGATCGCCGCCGCCAGCAGCCCGTGGTCGGTGAGCAGCGGCTCGGTCAGCATCTCCATCGCCGGGACGACCGCCCAGCGGGACAGCGCCGTGAACGCCGCGACGGGGTCCAGGGTCGGCGAGGGTGCCCGACCCGCCTCGGCGTCGATGAGCGCGAGCTGCAGCAGCCCGACGCTCTGGGCGACCAGGTAGCGGGCCCGCCCCGCCGGGTCGACCGACGGGCTCACGGTGCCCGCGGCCACGCCCAGCGCCAGGTAGTCCTCGGTCGCCGCGACCATGTCGTCGACGAACCGGGACGCGAGCTCCCCGCCGGCGGCCAGGCTGCGGACGACGTAGCCGAACACCGGGCCGTACTGGGTGAGGTCGGACAGGTGCGCCATCGACTCCCGCGGGGTCTCGGTGGTCAGCGACGCCTCCTTCTGCGACCGGATGCGGTCCAGCACGTAGGCGTCGCAGGCGGCCCGCAGCCCGTCCTTGGACCCGAAGTGGTGGATGACCAGCGCGGGGCTGACCCCGGCGTCGGCGGCGACCGCCCGCAGCCCGGCGCCGAATCCGTCGCGGGCGAACCGCAGCAGGGCGGCGTCGCGGATCCGGGCGCGGGCGGTGAGGTCGTCGTCGGCCGCGGCTGAACGCATGTTCAGCAGACTAAACGCGCGTTCAGTCCGCCCGCAAGGGGGTCGGGCAGGCCCGCCGGGGTCACGCCGGCCCGCCCCCCGGGGCGGCGGCGGGCC
>JAQSXQ010000307.1 GCA_029256565.1 Mycobacterium sp. | reverse complement strand
GTTCGACCTCCTCGAGTACCTCATGCGCAACAGCGGACGGGTGCTCACCCGCGGCCAGCTGATCGACCGGGTGTGGGGTGCGGACTACGTCGGCGACACCAAGACGCTCGACGTCCACGTCAAGCGTCTGCGCAGCAAGATCGAATCCGACCCCGCCAACCCCGTGCACCTCGTCACGGTGCGGGGCCTCGGCTACAAGCTCGAGGGCTGACTCGCAGCACCCGTTCCGTAAAAAGTCGCGAGCGTGCATTTCTAGCAACGTTCGCCAACTTAGCTAGACCTTGCTACTCTCACTCTCGTAGCCACGCGCTGCGGGGGGCTCTTCGGCCATCGCGGACGCACGGCACCGCGCGGACCCGACCGGGGACACGCGCCCTGGACGTCGAGTCGGAAGCAAAGGTCCGCCCGTGCCGTGCCGAGTGTGTGAATCAGACCAACTGCTCAGTGTGCTCGACCTCGGTGCGACGCCGCCGTGCGAGAAGCTGCTCGACGATCAGGCGCTTGACCAGGCCGAAGTCACCTACCCGCTGCACCTGAGGGTCTGCGCCGACTGCCTGCTGCTGCAGATCCCCGCGCTCATCACCCCCGAGGACACCTTCACCGAGTACGCCTACTTCTCGTCGTTCTCCGACAGCTGGGTGGAGCACGCGCGCCGGTTCGTCACCGACGCCGTCGACCGGCTGGATCTGACGAGCGAATCATTTGTCGTCGAGGTCGCCAGCAACGACGGCTACCTTCTCCGCCACGTTCTGGACGCCGGCGTGCGGTGCCTGGGCATCGAGCCGTCGGTCAACGTGGGGGCTGCCGCCGTCGAACGCGGCGTCCCGACGGTCACGGCGTTCCTCGACGAGGCAGCCGGCCGGCGGGTGCGCGACGAGCACGGTCCTGCCGACCTGGTGGTGGCCAACAACGTCTACGCGCACATCCCGGACGTGCTGGGGTTCACCCGCGGTCTGCGGGCGCTGGTCGCCGACGACGGCTGGGTGTCGATCGAGGTGCACCACGCGCTCGCCCTGATCACGCAGGCCCAGTACGACACGATCTACCACGAACACTTCCAGTACTACACCGTGGCGTCGGCGACCAATGCGCTCGCCACCGCGGGCCTGACCGTGGTCGACGTCGAACTCATCGAGACCCACGGCGGCTCGATCCGGCTGTGGGCCCGGCCCGACGCGGCGGCGGGCCCGCCCAGCGCGCGGGTCGCCGACGCACTGGCGATCGAGGCCGACGCAGGCCTGCACGACGTCGCGGGCTACGTCGGTCTGCAGCAGCGGGTGGAGCGCCAGCGCCAGCAGCTGCTGGGCTTCCTGCTCGACTGCCGCGCGGCGGGCAAGCGCGTGGTCGGCTACGGCGCACCCGGCAAGGGCAACACCCTGCTGAACTACTGCGGCATCCGGTCGGACCTCATCGAGTACCTCGTCGACCGAAACCCCTACAAGCACGGCAAGTTCACCCCAGGCGCGCGCATCCCGGTCCACCCGGTCGAGGTGCTCGACAAGGACCGGCCCGACGTCATCGTCGTGCTGCCGTGGAATCTCGAGGCGGAGATCACCGCCCAGTTGGCCTACACCGCGGAGTGGGGCGCTCAGCTCGTCTACCCGCTACCAAACCTCCACGTCGTGGACGCGCTCTCCGGGGCCAAGGAAGGAATGCAGTCATGAAGGTCGTTCTGTTCTGCGGCGGTTACGGAATGCGGATGCGCAACGGGGATGACGACACGATCCCCAAGCCCATGCAGATGATCGGGCCGCGGCCGTTGATCTGGCACGTCATGCGCTATTACGCGCACTTCGGGCACAAGGACTTCATCCTGTGCCTCGGCTACGGCGCCGCGCACATCAAGAACTACTTCCTCTCGTACCAGGAGTCGGTGTCCAACGACTTCGTCATCCGCGGCGGGCAGGTGGAACTGCTGCAGTCCGACATCAGCGACTGGTCGATCACCTTCGTCGACACCGGCCCGGAGTCGCCGATCGGCGAGCGGCTGCGCCGCGTCAAGCCGTTCGTGGAGGACGAGGAGTACTTCCTGGCGAACTACTCCGACGTGCTGACCGACGCCCCGATGAACGAGATCATCGACGAGGTGCGCGAATCCGGTGCCGCGGCCTCGATGCTCGTCGTCCCACCGCAGTCGTCGTTCCACTGCGTCGACATCGAGAGTTCCGGTGCGGTCACCGGGATCACGCCGGTGTCGCGGCTGCCGATCTGGGAGAACGGCGGCTTCTTCGTCCTGTCGAACGAAGTCCTGAACATGCTTACCGAGGACTGCGACCTCGTCGAGGACGTCTGCGGCGCGCTGGCCGCACAGGGCAGGCTGCACGGGTACAAGCACCTCGGGTTCTGGAAGCCGGCCGACACCTTCAAGGAGCGGGCCGAACTCGACGCGGGATACGCGCGCGGCGACCGGCCGTGGATGCTGTGGGAGCACGCCAAGGACGCCGTCCCGGAGTTCGCGGTCACGTGATCTCCCTGCACGCAGGCGATCTCACCGAGATCGCGGTGCTCGGCGCGCACTGCGACGACATCGCCATCGGCATGGGCGGCACGCTGCTGACGCTGGCGCGGTCGCGTCCCGGCCTGCGGGTGCACGCGCTGGTGCTCAGCGGCGGTGGCACCGAACGCGAGGCCGAGGAGCGCGCGGCACTGGAGGCGTTCTGCCCCGGCGCCACGGTCGCGTCGACCGTGCTCGACCTGCCCGATGGCCGCGCCCCGCAGCACTGGGATCGGATCAAGCAGGCGCTGGCGGACTTTCGGCGCACCTGCGAACCCGACATGGTGTTCGCCACCCAGCGCAACGACGCCCACCAGGACCACCGGCTGCTCGCCGAACTGGTGCCAACGGAGTTCCGCGACCACCTGACGCTGGGCTACGAGATCCTCAAGTGGGAGACGGACACCCCGACCCCCAACGTGTTTCACCCACTCGGCACCCAGATCGCCGAGGAGAAGGTGAAGCTGCTGCACGAGCACTACCCGTCCCAGGTGGGCCGGGACTGGTTCGACGACCTGTCGTTCCTCGGCCTGTCCCGGTTGCGCGGCGTGCAGTGCCGCAGCCCGCACGCCGAGGCGTTCGTGGTGGACAAGACGATCATGACCCTTGGAGTGAACACATGAGCCAGCGCGTCCTCGTCACCGGTCACCAGGGTTACCTGGGCACCGTCATGGTGCCCGTCCTGCGGGACGCGGGGCACGACGTCACGGGCCTCGACAACGGCTACTTCGCCGACTGCGTCCTGGGCCCCGAGCCCGTCGACCCGCCGAATGTGCCGGTCGACCTGCGCGACGTCACCGCCGAGCACCTGCGGGGCTTCGATGCCGTGATCCACCTCGCGGCGCTGTCCAACGACCCGCTGGGCGCACTCGCCCCGGAGATCACATTCGACATCAACCACCATGCGTCGGTGCGACTGGCCCATGCGGCCAAGGAGGCCGGCGTCTCGCGCTTCCTCTACGCCTCGACGTGCTCGGTGTACGGGGCCGCCGGTCGGGACCTCGTCGGCGAGGACGCCGAACTCAACCCGATCACGCCGTACGCCATCAGCAAGGTCCGCGTGGAGGACGACGTCGCTGCCATGGCCGATGCACGCTTCACCCCGGTGTTCCTGCGCAACGCAACGGCATTCGGGTTCTCGCCCCGGTTGCGTGCCGACATCGTGCTGAACAACCTGATGGGTCATGCGGTGCTGTCGGGGGTCGTGCGGGTGCTCTCCGACGGCACGCCGTGGCGTCCGCTGGTTCACGCCGCCGACATCGCCAGGGCGTTCGCGGTGTGCCTCGACGCCCCGGCCGACGTGGTGTCGTGCCGCGCCTACAACATCGGCACCGAGGTCAACAACGTCACGGTCGCCCAGATCGCGGACGCGGTGTGCGACACCGTGCCGGCTGCGATGCTGTCGATCACCGGGGAGAGCGGCGCCGATCCGCGCTCCTACCGGGTCGACTTCGAAAGGGCCCGTGCTGAACTCGGCTTCGAGGCCCGGTGGTCGATCGCCGACGGTGCGCGCGAGCTGTACGAGGCGTACACCGCGTACGGGTTGACCACCGACGACTTCCAACGGAACTTCACCCGGCTGGCACGACTGCAGTCGCTGCAGGCGAGTGGTTCGATCGACGGGGCGATGCGCGGTGTCAGCGCAGCAGTGTGAGCAGGTCTCCCCAGCTGCCCGC
>JAQSXQ010000306.1 GCA_029256565.1 Mycobacterium sp. | reverse complement strand
GCGTTCAACCGCGGCGAGACGGTACGCAACGGCGCCGGGTGGTTCCAGATCAACGCCTCCGAGGACGGTCTGCGCAACTCCAGTTCGCGGGCCTACCTGCACCCGATCCTCGGCAGCCGGCGCAACCTCGAGGTGCGCACCGACTGCTGGATCGCCGAGGTGCTGTTCGACGATGAGAAGGCCGCCACCGGGGTGCGCTACCAGCGCGCCGACCTCACCGGCTACGACGTGGTCACGGCCCGCCGCGAGGTGATCCTGTGCGCAGGCGCGATCGACACGCCGAAGCTGCTGATGCTCTCGGGCATCGGGCCGACGGCCCACCTGCGTGAGATGGGCATCCCGGTGCGCGTGGACTCCCCGGGGGTCGGCGCGAACCTCGACGACCACGTCGAGGGGCTGGTGTTCTGGGAGGCGGCCCGGCCGATGGTGACCAGCTCCACCCAGTGGTGGGAGATCGGGCTGTTCACGACGATCGACGACGGGCGCAACCAGCCCGACCTGATGATGCACTACGGCAGCGTGCCGTTCGACATGAACACGCTGCGGCGCGGCTATCCGACCACCGACAACGGATTCTGCTTGACGCCCAACGTGACTCAGGGGCGGTCGAGGGGAACGGTCCGGTTGCGCACCCGCGACTTCCGCGATCGTGCGCGGGTGGACCCGCGCTACTTCACCGACCCGGACGGCTACGACGAGCGCATCATGCTCGCCGGTGTGCGCCTGGCCCGCACCATCGCCGAGCAGGCACCGCTGAAGCCATGGGTGGCACGGGAGTTGGCGCCGGGTCCGGACGCGACCACCGACGACGAGATCCTCGACTACATCCATCAGTGCCACAACACCGTCTATCACCCGGCTGCGACGGCGCGGATGGGCGCGGCCGACGACCCGATGGCGGTGCTCGACCCGCAGCTGCGGGTCAAGGGTGTCACGCGGTTGCGCGTCGTGGACGCCTCGGCGATGCCGAAGCTGCCTGCGGTGAACCCCAACATCACCGTGATGACGATGGCGGAGAAGTGCGCTGACCTCATCCGATCGAGCTGAGCCGCCGGAGGACCTGGCGGCATTCCTGGGCGAGCACACCCCGTTCCAGGGGATGTCCGACGCCGAACTCAGCGAGCTGGCCGCGGGGGCCAGCGTCGTCGAGTTCCCGGCAGGGTCGGTGGTGGTCGACTACGCGCAACGCGGGCCGGACCGCGTGTGGGTGGTGCGCACGGGTCAGGTGACGTTGCAGGCGGCCGACGGCGCCATGATCGACACCGTGGGCCCGGGCGGATTGTTCGGCTACACGCCGCTGCTGACCGACGGGAACGTCGAATTCATCGCTCGGACAACGGCTTCGAGCACACTGGTGCGACTGCCGGACGGTCTGGTCCGGGAGCGGTTCGCCAAGCCTGCCGGTCTGGCCTACCTGGCGGCGTCGGCGTGGAACGTGGGCACGCCCGAGCGTCCCACCATCGCGCCCGCCACCGACAGCAGGCCGGTCGCCGAACTGCTCCACGGCGAGGCGCTGGTGCTGCCGCCCGACACGTCGGTGCGCGACGCCGTGGTCGCCATGACGGCACGGCAGGTGTCCTACGCGCTCACCCGCCTGCGGGGCGGTGAACTCGGCATCTTCACCGACCGCGACCTGCGCACCCGGGTGGTCGCGGCCGGTGTTCCCGTCGACGTCCCCATCGCCGAGGTGGTCAGTGCGCCCGCGCGCACGGTCCCCGTCGACCTGACCGCCGAGTCCGTCCTGATGGAGATGCTCGAATGCGGGTTGCGGCACATGCCGGTCGTGACGGCGCGCGGCGAGGTGCTCGGCGTCCTGGAGGACGCCGATCTGCTGGCCGCATCGGCACGGCAGAGCTTCCTGGTGCGGCGGGCGATCGGTCTCGCCGCAGATCCCGCGGCGCTGCAGGTGGTCGGGCGGCGCGTTCGGGGGATGGCGGCCGACCTGTTCCGCAACGGGACCAAGGCCTCGGCGACCAGCGCCATCCTGTCGGTGGTCGTCGACGGCATGGTGCGCCGGGCGCTGCAACTGGCGTTGGCCGAGTCGCGGGCACCGACCGACGGGGTGGCCTGGCTGTCGCTCGGCAGTGTCGCCCGGCGGGAGGCGATGCCGTCGTCGGACGTCGACAGCGCGCTGTCCTGGCGAGACGATCTCGACCCGGCGGGCCCGGACCTGCGGGCGTTGGCGGCGCGGGTGCACGAGATCCTCGACGGCTGCGGCCTGCCCTCGGACAGCAACGGAGCCGTCGCGTCGAGTCCGACGTTCGCGCGGTCGCGATCGCAGTGGACCGCCGCGGCGGCGGGGTGGCTCGACGACCCGCTGCGCGACCGCGGCCTCATCCTGTCGTCGCTCATGGTCGACGGCCGGGTGGTGTGGGGCGATCCGTCGCTCAACGCCGTGCCCGCCACCTACCGCCGGATGCGCAGCGAGCACCCCAACGCCCTACGCCTGCAACTGCTCAACGCACTGTCGGAGCGCGTGCGGGCGCCCTCCCTGCGCGACGTGCTGTCCCGGCGCGGCGGCACGTTCGATCTGAAGGCACACGCCGTGACGCCGATCGTGAACCTCGCGCGGTGGGGTGGCCTGGCCGCCGACGTGACGTCCGCGAGCACGCCGGAGCGCCTGCACGCGGCGGCCGACGCCGGGGCGCTCTCGGAGCGCGACGCGACCACCCTCGGCGACGTCTTCGCGATGCTGCACCGGCTGCGGATGACCCATCAGGTGGCTCAGGTGTCGGCGGGACACACACCCGGTGACGTCATCACGATGTCGGAGTTGTCGCCGTTGAACCGCAGTCTGCTCGGCGACGGCCTGCGGGAGATCGCCGCGGTGCAGCGCAGGATGAAGGGCGCCGGATACCTGCTCGGGTGACCGCGTACCGGCCGCCGTTTACGAATTCGTCGGCGTCTGTCACGACCGACGGCCTGCGGATCGGGGACACACCCTGGGCCACTACCGCAACCTCCGACGTCGAGAACCCGTAAGCTCGGACACGTGCAACGGCGAATCATGGGCATCGAGACCGAATTCGGTGTGACGTGCACTTTCCACGGCCACCGGCGACTCTCACCCGACGAGGTGGCGCGCTACCTCTTCCGGCGGGTGGTGTCGTGGGGCCGCAGTTCGAACGTGTTCCTCCGCAACGGCGCGCGGCTGTACCTCGACGTCGGTTCGCACCCCGAGTACGCGACCGCCGAGTGCGACAGCCTGGTGCAGCTGGTGACACACGACCGCGCGGGTGAGCGGGTCCTGGAGGACCTGCTGATCGACGCCGAGCAGCGCCTCGCCGACGAGGGCATCGGCGGCGACATCTACCTGTTCAAGAACAACACCGATTCCGCGGGCAACTCCTACGGCTGCCACGAGAACTACCTGATCGTGCGTGCCGGTGAGTTCTCCAGGATCTCCGACGTGCTGCTGCCGTTCCTCGTGACGCGTCAGCTCATCTGCGGCGCGGGCAAGGTGCTGCAGACGCCCAAGGCCGCGACGTTCTGCCTCTCCCAGCGTGCCGAGCACATCTGGGAGGGCGTCTCGAGCGCCACGACCCGCTCCCGTCCGATCATCAACACCCGCGACGAACCACACGCCGACGCCGAGAAGTACCGCAGGCTGCACGTGATCGTCGGCGACTCGAACATGTGCGAGTCGACCACCATGCTCAAGGTCGGCACCGCCGCCCTGGTCCTCGAGATGATCGAGGCAGGCGTGCCGTTCCGGGACTTCTCCCTCGACAACCCGATTCGGGCCATCCGCGAGGTCAGCCACGACCTGACGGGCCGGCGCCCGGTGCGGCTCGCGGGCGGACGCCAGGCCAGCGCCCTGGACATCCAGCGGGAGTACTACAGCCGCGCGGTCGAGCACCTGCAGACCCGCGAGCCCAACGCCCAGATCGAGCAGGTCGTCGACCTGTGGGGCCGTCAGCTCGACGCCGTCGAGGCGCAGGACTTCGCCAAGGTGGACACCGAGATCGACTGGGTGATCAAGCGCAAGCTGTTCCAGCGCTACCAGGACCGCTACGACATGGAGCTGTCCGACCCGAAGATCGCGCAGCTCGACCTCGCCTACCACGACATCAAGCGTGGCCGCGGCGTGTTCGACCTGCTGCAGCGCAAGGGCCTGGCCGCCCGGGTGACCACCGACGAGGACATCGAGGCCGCCGTCAACGAGCCGCCGCA
>JAQSXQ010000305.1 GCA_029256565.1 Mycobacterium sp. | reverse complement strand
CGAACTGAGGAAGTCGCGGATCTCGTTGCGTAGATCCATCGTGGCCATCCCTCCACGGTAGGCACCCCGCTCGATGGGTGGGAGGTACTGCCGGTACCCCGCTGATCAGGCACCCCCAGGCGACCCGAGCGCCGCCTACCGTCGTGGACATGAGCGTTCCCACCTTCACCTTGAACAACGGCGTCGAGATCCCTGCCCTGGGCTTCGGCGTCTTCCAGGCCGCACCCGATGAGACGATCGCCGCCGTCGAGACGGCGCTGCAGACCGGCTACCGGCACGTCGACACCGCCGCTGCCTACGGCAACGAGCGCGAGGTCGGCGAGGCGATCCGCAGGTCCGGCTTGAGCCGCGACGAGGTCTTCATCGAGACGAAGGTGTGGATCACCGACTTCGGCTACGACGCCACGCTGCACGCGTTCGACAAGGCGGTGGGCAAGCTCGGCATCGATCGACTGGACCTGCTGATCCTGCACCAGGCGCTGCCCGACGAGTTCGAACTGACCATCGGCGCCTACAAGGCGCTGGAGAAGCTGTACGCCGACGGCAAGGTGCGCGCGATCGGCGTCTCGAACTTCATGCCGCCCCATCTCGATCAGCTGCTGGCCGAGACCGACGTGGTGCCCGCGATCAACCAGATCGAGGTGCACCCGTACTTCCGCCAGTCCGAACTCCTCGCATACGACGACGAGCACGGCATCCTGAACCAGGCGTGGGCACCGATCGGCGGCATCACGTTCTACCGGGAGGGCCCGCATACCTCGACGCTCGAGAACCCGGTGATCGGCGACATCGCAGCAGCGCACTCGAAGACCCCGGCGCAGGTGATGCTGCGCTGGCACCTCCAGCAGGGCCGTCAGGTGATCCCGAAGTCCGTCACTCCAAAGCGGATCGCCGAGAACTTCGACGTCTTCGACTTCGACCTCAGCGCCGAGGAGTTGGCCGCGATCGACGCGCTCGACACCGGCGTCCGTGGCGGGCCCGAGCCCGAGGCCATCACCCGCGAGAACTACGGCATCGACATCCCGGAAGCCTGAGGAGGCCCACAATGCACACACGCACACTCGGCCAGGGACTGACCGTCTCGGCCATCGGCATCGGCGCGATGGGGATGTCGCAGAGCTACGGCCCCAACCCCGGTGACCGCGACGACATGATCGGCGTACTGCGTTACGCCGTCGAAGAGGCCGGCGTCACGTTCGTCGACACCGCCGAGGTCTACGGGCCCTACGTGAACGAGGAACTCGTCGGCGAGGCGCTCGCGCCACTGCGCGATCGGGTGGTGATCGCCACCAAGTTCGGCTGGAACATCGTCGACGGCAAGATGGTGGGTACCGACTCTCGCCCCGAACAGATCAAGCGGGTCGCCGACGCATCCCTGCGGCGGCTCCGCACCGACGTGATCGACCTGTTCTATCAGCACCGCGTCGACCCGAACGTTCCGATCGAGGACGTCGCAGGCACCGTCGCCGAGCTGGTCCAGGCGGGCAAGGTGCGCCACTTCGGGCTCTCGGAGGCCGGTGCCGCGACCATCCGCCGGGCACACGCCGTCCACCCGGTCACCGCGCTGCAGAGCGAGTACTCGCTGTGGACCCGGGATCCGGAACCCGAGGTGCTGCCGACGTGTGCAGAACTCGGCATCGGGTTCGTCCCGTTCAGCCCGCTGGGCAAGGGATTCCTGACCGGCACGGTGTCCACCGCAACGGAATTCAGCACCGGTGACGTGCGGGCGACCATCCCCCGGTTCGCCGGGGAGAACATCGCCGCCAACGAGGCGCTGGTGAGCCAGGTCCGCGTGCTCGCCGAGTCCAAGGGCGCCACCCCCGGTCAGATCGCGCTGGCGTGGCTGCTCGCCCAGCAGCCCTGGATCGTGCCGATCCCGGGCACCCGTCGTCGTGAGCGAATCGACGAGAACACCGGTGCCACGCAGGTCGCGCTGTCGGCCGACGAGGTCGCCGACCTCGACGCGCTCGCGGCCCGCGTCGGCGTCCAGGGCGACCGGTACAACCCGGTCGGCATGTCGATGGTGGGGCTATGACGAAATCAAGGAGAAGATCGTGAAGCACGCAAGGCTAGGAGAACTCGACGTCTCGCGAATCGGCCTCGGCGCCATGGGGATGTCCTTCGGTTACACGGGGGCGGGCAGTGACGACGCCGAGTCGATTCGCACCATCCACCGCGCGCTCGACCTCGGCGTGACGTTCATCGACACTGCCGAGATCTACGGGCCGTACCGCAACGAGGAATTGATCGGGCGGGCCCTGAAGGGCCGACGCGACCAGGTGGTCGTCGCCACCAAGTTCGGCATGGTCTCCCATGCCGGTGGCGGGCCCGGGAACCTCGACAGCAGTCCCGCCAACATCCGCACGGCAGTGGAGGGTTCGCTGCGCCGCTTGGATACGGACTACATCGATCTGTACTACCAGCACCGGGTCGATCCCAACACGCCCATCGAGGAGACGGTCGGGACGATGGCGGAGTTGGTCGCGGAGGGGAAGGTGCGGCACCTGGGCCTCTCGGAGGCCGGTCCCAACACGATCCGGCGTGCGCACTCCGTGCATCCGATCACCGCACTGCAGTCGGAGTATTCGCTGTGGACGCGTGATCCGGAGCCTGCGGTACTTCCGGTCCTGCGCGAACTGGGCATCGGGTTCGTGCCGTATTCGCCTCTCGGACACGGCTTCCTCACCGGCGCGATCCGGTCGATGGACGACCTCGACGACGACGACTGGCGCAAGACGAGCCCGCGCTTCATGGGCGAGAACTTCGACCGCAACCTACGGATCGCCGACGAGGTGCAGGAGATCGCAACGGAGGTCGGCGCCACGCCGGCCCAGGTGGCCATCGCGTGGCTGCTGACCAAGGGCGATGACATCGCGCCGATTCCGGGCACCAAGCGCGTGAGCCGGGTCGAGGAGAACGTGGCCGCCGACGCCGTCGCGCTGACCGCCGAACAGCTCCGGAAGCTCGACGGCCTCACCCCGCCCGAAGGCGATCACCACAACGAGGCGCAGATGGCGATGATCGACCGCTAGCCCGACCCGCGGCAGACGGCATGGGGGTATAACTCGCCCATGTCCACCGCTACGCCGCTGCTGCTGGTGCTCGACCTCGTCGGCATCTTCGCGTTCGCACTCAACGGCGCACTCGTTGCGGTGCGCGCCGAGCGGCTGGACGTCTTCGGGATCGTCACGGTCGGCATGTTCACCGCACTTGGTGGCGGGGTCATCCGCGACGTACTGCTGGACGCACTGCCACCTGCCACGTTCGTCGACTGGCGGTATCTCGCCCTGGCAGCGGGAGGCGGGCTGGTCGCGTTCGCGGTCGGCCACCTGCTCGAACGTCTCGGCCCGACGATCAACGTCCTCGACGCGATCGGGCTCAGCGTGTTCGCCGTGCTGGGCGCCTACAAGGCGCTCGACCTGGGATTCGGTGCGCTGCAGGCGATCATCGTCGGGACGATCACCGCCGTGGGCGGCGGAACGATCCGCGACGTGATCATCGGTCGGGTCCCCACCGTGCTCCGCAGCGAGCTGTACGCCATCCCCGCCATGATCGGAGCGGGTTGTGCCGTCGCGTTGAACGCGCTGGAGGTCGACGGTCTGCCCGCAACGCTGGGCGCCGCGACAGTGTGCTTCGTCATTCGCATGGTCGGCGTTCGATTCAACCTCAACGCGCCGCACCCGCGACGAGCCGGCCACGACACTGCTGACGACCGCTAGCGCAACACGCACCGGGTGCCGTCGTAGATCGTCGCCATGCACTTCGTGCAGTGCACGCACAGCCCTTCGCGCGTCGACCCCCGCCGGAACTTGTCGACGAGCGCCGGATCACGAAGCAGTGCGCGGCCCATCGCGACGAACTCGAAGCCTTCGGCCATGGCGGTATCGACCGTCTCCATCGTGTTGACGCCGCCGAGCAGGATCAGCGGCATGGTGAGCGCGTCGCGGAATTGGCGAGCCAGCGGTAGGAAGAACGCCTCTTCGAACGGGTAGGTCCGGAACATGCGCGGACCGATGATCCGCAGCCCGAGGCCGACGATGGCAGGCTGGGACTCGATGAACTCGGCCATCGGCACGTCACCGCGGAAGTAGTACATCGGGTTGAGCAGTGAACTGCCGCCGGTCAATTCGAGTGCGTCGAGATGACCGTCGGATTCCAGCAGCCGCGCCGTGGGCAGGCT
>JAQSXQ010000304.1 GCA_029256565.1 Mycobacterium sp. | reverse complement strand
ATCGCGGCCCACGCAGAAGAGCCGCCCGCCAGCCCGCTTCTCGCGCAACGGCAGTGGATCGACGAGTGCTATGCGGGCGACACGGTCTCCGACATCGTCGCCGCACTGCGCGGGCACGACGCCGAGCAGGCGAACGCCGCGGCCGACCTCATCGCCACCCGCTCCCCCATCGCCCTGGCCGTGACGCTGGAGGCGGTGCGCCGAGCTGCCGAGCTACCCAGCCTCGAAGACGTGCTGCGACAGGAGTTTCGGACGTCCTGCGCAGCGCTGAAGTCGCACGACCTGGTCGAGGGCATTCGCGCCCAGCTGGTCGACAAGGACCGCAACCCCAAGTGGCAGCCGTCGTCGCTGACCCTGTGCAGCCCCGACGAGGTGGCGGCCTACTTCGCCCCCGCCGACCCCGATCTGACCTTCCCCGGACAGGAGTGACCATGACCGATTACGAGACCATCCTGGTGACGCGCGAGGACCGCGTGGCGACCATCACCCTGAACCGGCCGAAGGCGCTCAACGCGCTCAACAGCCAGGTGATGGCCGAAGTCACCGGTGCGGCAGCCGAACTGGATGCCGACGACGGCGTCGGCGCCATCGTCCTGACGGGCAGCGCCAAGGCGTTCGCGGCGGGCGCGGACATCAAGGAGATGTCGGAACTGTCGTTCGCCGACGTGTACGGCCGCGACTTCTTCGCTCCCTGGGCTGCGTTCGCCGCCACCAGGACACCCACGATCGCCGCCGTCGCCGGCTATGCACTCGGCGGTGGCTGTGAGCTTGCGATGATGTGCGACATCCTGATCGCCGCCGACACCGCGAAGTTCGGCCAGCCCGAGATCAAGCTGGGCGTGCTCCCCGGCATGGGCGGCAGCCAGCGCCTCACCCGGGCGATCGGCAAGGCGAAGGCCATGGACCTCATCCTCACCGGCCGCAACATGGACGCCGAGGAGGCCGAACGCGCTGGCCTGGTCTCGCGGGTCGTGCCGGCCGACGCACTGCTCGACGAGGCGCACGCGACCGCCGCCATCATCGCGGGAATGTCGCTGTCGGCGTCGCGGATGGCCAAGGAAGCCGTCAACCGGGCGTTCGAGTCGACGCTCGCGGAAGGCCTGCTCTACGAGCGCAGGTTGTTCCACTCGGCGTTCGCGACCGACGACCAGACCGAGGGCATGGCGGCGTTCGTCGAGAAGCGCCCCCCGAACTTCACGCATCGATAACATGCGCGGGTGACCGACACCGACACCAGGGCGCCCGAGGAGTCGGACGAACCGGAAACACCGGCCGAGTCGGTGGACACGGCGTCGGACCCGCCCGCCGAGCCGGCGTGGTGGCTGCGTCACTACACGTTCTTCGGCACCGCCGTCGGCCTGGTGTTCATCTGGCTATCGCTCAGCCCGTCGCTACTGCCGCGCGGTCCGCTGTTCCAGGCGCTGGTCAGCGGCGCGGCAGGCGCGATCGGCTACGGCCTCGGCGTCTTCGGCGTGTGGCTGGTGCGGTACATGCGCTCGGCGGACACCTCGCCGCGAGCGCCCAAGCGCGCCTGGCTGGCGCTGCTGGTCGTCGGCGTCATCGGGCAGGTGCTGGCCATCGTGTGGTTCCACCACTGGCAGGACGACGTCCGAGACCTGATGGGCGTGCCGCGGCTCGGTTTCTGGGACCACCCGTTGACCGCGGTGCTGTCGGTCGTGGTGCTGTTCCTGTTCGTCGAGATCGGCCAGCTCGTCGGCAGGTTGGTCCGCTTCCTCGTTCGGCAGCTCGAACGCGTTGCGCCGCCGCGAGTCTCGGCCGTCGTCGTGGTCGCCGCCCTGCTCGCGCTGAGCATCGCGCTGCTCAACGGCGTCGTCGCGCGCGTCGGGATGGACGTCGTCAACAACACGTTCGAGGCCGTCAACGACGAGACCGACCCCGACAACCCCGCCCCGAGCACCCCGCTGCGGTCGGGCGGACCTGGCTCACTGGCCAGCTGGGAGTCCCTCGGCCATCAGGGCCGGGTGTTCATGTCGGGTGGCCCGACCGTGGAGGAACTCCGCGAGTTCAACGGCGGCACACCGCTTGAGCCGATCCGCGCATACGCCGGGCTCAACTCCGCCGACGGCATCAAGGCCACGGCGGCACTGGCCGCTGCCGAGCTGGTGCGCACCGGCGGGCTGGAGCGCAGGGTCGTGGCGGTGGCGACGACCACCGGAACCGGCTGGATCAACGAGGCCGAGGCCGGCGCGCTGGAGTACATGTACAACGGGGACACCGCCATCGTGTCGATGCAGTACTCGTTCCTGCCCAGCTGGTTGTCGTTCCTGGTGGACAAGGAGAACGCCCGCCAGGCGGGACAGGCGCTGTTCGAGGCGGTCGACGGACTCATCCGCGCCATGCCCGAGGCGGAGCGGCCAGAACTGGTGGTGTTCGGCGAGAGCCTCGGGTCGTTCGGCGGCGAGGCTCCGTTCCTGGCGCTGAACAATCTGGTGGCTCGCACCGACGGGGCGCTGTTCTCCGGGCCGACGTTCAACAACACGATCTGGACCGACCTGACGGCCAACCGCGATCCGGGATCGCCGGAGTGGTTGCCGATCTACGAGAAGGGCCGCAACGTCCGCTTCGTCGCCGAGCCACCGAACCTCGCGCGGCCTGCCGGTCCGTACGGTGATCCGCGGGTGGCATACCTGCAGCACGCGTCGGACCCGATCGCCTGGTGGACACCGGATCTGCTGTTCCAGAAGCCTGATTGGCTGCGTGAGAAGCGCGGTTACGACGTGCTTCCGGAGATGGAGTGGATACCGGTCGTGACGTTCCTGCAGGTGTCGGCCGACATGGCGGTGGCGATCGACGTGCCCGACGGTCACGGCCACGTCTACATCCGCGACGTCGCAAACGCTTGGGCTGCGGTCCTGCAGCCGCCCGGCTGGACGCCCGAGAAGACCGAGCGGCTCCGCCCACTGCTGCTGCGGGGCTACTCGAGCTAGCCGGCGCGCGTATCCAGTTGCGCGAGAACGCCGGTCGCCTTCAACGCCTGATACCCGCCGACGACGTCGGTGGCGCGGTGCAGACCCAGGTCCTGAAGCGCCGCCGCGGCCAGGCTCGAGGTGTAGCCCTCCGAACACAGGATCAGCCATTCGACGTCGTCACCGACGGCCTGCGGCAGGCGCGCGTCGCTGGTGGGGTCGCACCGCCACTCGAGCACGTTGCGCTCGATGACCAGTGCCGCGTCGACACCGCCTTCGGCGGCACGCTGAGCGGCGGGCCGGATGTCGACCAGCAGTGCACCGCGGCCGATGGCGTCGGGCACGTCGCTCGCCTCGATCCGGGTCAGCTTGGCCCGCGCGGCGTCGAGTACGGCGTCGATGCGGCTCATCAGTCGCCTTCCGGCTTGTCCGTCAGTTCGGTCCGGTTGCGCCGCAGCGTGTTGCGCTCGGTCACGTCGTAGTACGACATGGCCGTCAGCGGCGGCGAGTAGGCGTGCACGCTGAGCGTCGGGCCCGCCGCGGGGCTCACGGCGATGCTCTCCGGCGCCCACACCACGTCGTGCACCCAGCCCAGCGGGAAGCCGGCCTGGTCTCCCGCGTCGAGCCGGCGGCGGCGCAGCGCGCCACCGTCCCAACGGGTTTCGTGTAGGGCACCGGACACCACGGTGAGCGCGCCGAGCGACCCGCCGTGGTCGTGCAGTTCGGTGGCGCGCTCGGGCACCCAGCTGATGAGCCAGACGTCGAGTTCGTCGTCACCGTGCAGTCGGGTGAACCACCGCTCGTCGGCGGGTGGGCCGCCCGCGGGCAGCAGGTGCCGGTAGCGGCCGGACAGGACGTCGTCGGCAGCGCGGTCGGTGGCGTGCAGCAGATCCGGAAGGCGCAGCCGGGTGGGTGCGACGACGGACGGGGACGCGAGGGATGCAACGGACATGGGTGTGGACTCCCAGGGATGCGGACGGTTGGGGGGCGGGCGTCAAGCCCGACAACACTCCCCAAAGGCGGTCCGTTCCATCACGACGGCGAGTGTTGCATAGATTGGCGGCATGCGCACCAACGCGATAGCGACGTTCACCGCGGCGACCGCCGTCGGCGTGGCCCTCCTCTCCGGCTGTTCGTCGGGCTCGGAGCAGGGCGGCGCCTCGTCGTCGGAGGCGCAGCCGGCGACCACCGCCACGACGACCCAGACGACCGAGGCGCGCGCAGCCGAGCCGGGCCAGGTCGGTGTGTCACCCGGCGGCGTGACCAC
>JAQSXQ010000303.1 GCA_029256565.1 Mycobacterium sp. | reverse complement strand
ACGCACCCCGCCATCGCCGACTGCGCGGTGTTCGGCGTGACCGACCCGCGCCTGGGTCAGCGCGTGGCCGCGGCCGTCGTGCTCACCGCGGGCGATGCGCCGCCGACGCCCGCCGAGTTGCGCGAGCACGTCGGCCGGACGCTGGACGCCACCGCCGCGCCGCGCGAGGTGCACGTCGTCGACGAGCTGCCGCGCCGGGGCATCGGCAAGGTCGACCGCAGGGAACTCACCGCGCGATTCGACACCGGAGCATGATGGCTCCCATGGGTCGCGAAGTCACCGTCGTCACCAGTGTCGAGGAACTGCGAGCGATCGTCGGTCATCCGAACGCGGCGGTCGCCGACAAGGTCAAGCCGCGGCTGTCGGCCGTGCAGCGGGACTGGCTGGCACACTCGCCGCTCGGCTTCGTCGCCAGCGCCGACGCCCACGGCCGGGTCGACGTCTCCCCCAAGGGCGACCCGCCGGGCTTCGTCCACGTCATCGACGACACCACCATCGCGATCCCCGAGCGGCCGGGCAACAAGCGCGTGGACGGCTATCTCAACGTTCTGCAGCGTCCCCACGTCGGGACGGTGTTCGTCATCCCGGGCCGCGGTGACACCCTGCGCATCAACGGGACAGCGCGGGTGGTGTCCGACGCGGACTACTTCGACGCGATGGTCGTCGACGGCAAGCGGCCCATCCTCGCGCTCGAGATCGCGGTCGAGGAGGTGTTCTTCCACTGCGCCAAGGCGTTCCTGCGGTCGGACGCGTGGAAGCCCGAGACATGGGACCCGACTGCGGTGCCGAGCGTCGCCGAACTGGCCAAGGCGGTCTACCGCGAGATCAGCCTCGAGGAGCTGAAGACCCACTTCGACGAGGACAACATGCGGTCCGCCCTGTACTGACGGCCGCGTCGAAAGCAGTTTGCCAGCGGGTGCCCAGCATGGCCGCTTCGAAACCGATGTTTCAGTATTTAGGTTTGATTTTGACGTTTCAGGTAATTCACGTTCCGTTACACCCCGCCTACAGATCGGAACGGACATGATCGTCCTCGGCGTAATCCTGTTGTTGATCGGCTATTTCACTAGCCTGAGCATCCTGTACACGATCGGCGCGATTCTCGTCGTCGTCGGTGTCGTGCTGTGGATCCTCGGAGCGGTTGGCCGCCCGGTCGGTGGTCGAAAAGTCTGGTTCTAGCGCGTGACCTCTGCCGCGGGGCGTGATGACCAGGCGGTACATCCCCTGGTCCGCGCCGCCGCGGCGTGGTCATGGCGGCTGCTCGTCATTGGGGCGGCCGCCTATGCACTGCTCTGGCTACTTCAGACCATGGGCGTCGTGGTCGTCTCGATCGCGATCGCCCTGATCCTCACCGCGCTCCTGCTGCCCGCCGTCGACTTCCTAGATCGTTACGGCGCGGTTCGCGGGGGCGCGGTGGCGTTCGTCATGGTGCTCGGTCTGGCCATCCTGACCGGCGTCATGTCGTTCGTCGTCAACCAATTCGTCGACGGTGCACCGCAACTCGTCGACGAGGTGACCCGCAGCATCGAAGGTGCCCGCGCCTGGCTCATCAACGGGCCCGCCGACCTCAGCCGCGACCAGATCAACCAGGCCGGCGACACCGTCATCGACTCGCTGCGCGACCATCAGGCGCAGCTCACCACCGGCGCCCTCTCGACCGCGGGCACCATCGCCGAGATCCTCACCGGCGCTCTGCTGTGCCTCTTCACGGTCATCTTCTTCCTCCTCGGCGGCCGCAACATCTGGGAGTTCGTCACCCGCCTCATCCCGCGCGCTCAGCGGGCGCGGGTGCGCGAAGCGGGTGCCGCCGGGTTCCATTCACTGGCCGGCTATGCGCGCGCCACCTCGCTGGTGGCCCTCGTCGACGCCGTCGCCATCGGCAGCGGCCTGGCGATCATGGGCATTCCGCTCGCGCTGCCGCTGGCCTCACTCATCTTCCTCGGCGCCTTCGTCCCCGTGGTGGGCGCTCTGGTCACCGGCTTCCTCGCGGTGATCGTGGCCCTGCTGGCCAAGGGCATCGTGTACGCCCTGATCACCCTTGCGCTCATCATCGCCGTCATGCAGCTCGAAGCCCACGTCCTGCAGCCACTCGTCATGGGTCGCGCGGTGTCGCTGCATCCGCTCGCCGTGGTCATCGGCATCACCGCGGGCGGTGTGCTGGCGGGCGTGATCGGCGCCTTGCTCGTGGTGCCTGCGATCGCGTTCTTCAACAGTTTCGTTCGGGTGCTCGCCGCCCAGGATCCCGACTCCGAAGCCGATTCGCTCGACGACGAGGGCGGCCCCCTGGTCGACTCGAACGTCGACGACCCCGGGCCGAAGCGCTAGCCCGCTACCCCGATACCACGGTGAAAAACGTGGAATGTTCGTGTGCCGAGCGGGTAGATCGCCGCCGTGACCGACACCCTGGCCGTCGATCGGACGGCCGAACTCAACGCCACGGCCGAGCGTGTCTTCGGCTGGAAGTCCTTGCGCCCCGAGCAGATCGAGGCCATCGCCGCACTCCTCGACGGCCGCGACGTGCTGGCGGTGCTGCGCACCGGTTCCGGCAAGTCCGCCATCTATCAGGTGCCCGGCGCGATGAACGACGGTCTCACCGTGGTGATCTCCCCGCTCATCGCCCTGCAGCAGGATCAGATCGCGGGACTCGAGGGCAGCGACGCACCGCGCGCGGTGGCCCTGCACTCCCGGCACCGCAAGCGCGACGTCGACGACGCCTGGCGCGCCATCGACGGCGGCGAGGCGACGTTCGTCTTCCTCTCGCCGGAGCAACTCGCCAAGGACGACGTGGTCGGGCGGCTCGCCCGGGCGGGGGTGTCCCTGATCGCCGTCGACGAGGCACACTGCCTGTCGGCGTGGGGCCACGACTTCCGGCCGGACTACGTGCGGATCCCCGATGCGATCGGCAGGCTGGGCCGACCGCCGGTGGTGGCGCTGACCGCCACTGCCTCGCCGCTGCTGCGCGACGAGATCGTCGACCTACTGGGGCTCGTCGACCCGTGCGTGGTGACCGGCGACTTCGACCGGCCCAACATCCATCTCGACGTCCGCCACCACACCGACGACGGTGACAAGCGGGCCGCGGTCGTCGACACCACCGCGGGATTGACGGGCCCCGGCCTGGTCTACTGCGCGACCCGCCGGGACACCGAGGACTACGCCGGGGAGCTGCGCGAGCGCGGTGTCGACGCGGTCGCCTACCACGCCGGTCTCCGATCGGCGGAACGCGACGACGTGCACCGCCGGTTCCACGACGACGAGGTGTCGGTGGTCGTGGCCACCTCGGCGTTCGGCATGGGCATCGACAAGCCGAACGTGCGCTTCGTGGTGCACGCCTCGGTGCCTGATTCCGTGGACTCGTACTACCAGCAGATCGGTCGCGCAGGCCGCGACGGCGAGCCGGCCGACGCAGTTCTGTTCTACCGCCAGGAGGATCTCGGACTCGGCCGGTTCTTCGCCACCACGCACGTCGACGAGGACGCGGTGCACGCGGTGTACGAGGCACTCCGGTCGGACCGGCCGATCCGGCTGCGCGACTTGCGAACCCGGTGCGGACACGGTGGGCGCACGGTGACCCAGGCGGTCAACCTGCTGCAGCAGGCCGGTGTCGTCACGAGCGGACGCCGTGGGCTCACCCGTACCGACGACGACGTCGAGGAGGCGCTGCGGCGCGCCACCGAGGCCGCCGAGACCGCCGAACGGGTCGACCGCACCCGAGTCGAGATGCTGCGTGCCTACGCCGAGACCGACCGGTGCCGTCGTCGGCAACTGCTGGCCTACTTCGGCACCCACCTCGACGCGCCGTGCGGCAACTGCGACACGTGCGAGCGCGGCGCCGCGGACCGGGGCGAGTCCGCGATCCCCGTCGACACCCGCGTCGAGCACCGCGAGTGGGGCCCGGGACTGGTGATCGACGGGGACGACGACCGGATCACGGTGCTGTTCTCCGAGTACGGCTACCGCACGCTGTCGATGGACGCGGTTCGGGAGCACGGCCTGCTGTCCTAGCGGCGCCGTTTCGTGGTTCGGCGACCGGGTACGCGCAGGCCATGCCCTCACTCTGGCTCGCCGACCGCGTCGAATCGGCGTCCCCGCCCGCGCTCGACGACGGCGAGGTGGCCGCCGACGTCATCGTGGTGGGCGCAGGCATCACCGGCATGACGACCGCCGTGCTGCTGGCCCGCGCCGGCAAGCGCGTCGT
>JAQSXQ010000302.1 GCA_029256565.1 Mycobacterium sp. | reverse complement strand
CGCGCTGGCAGCGTTCGTCCGCTACGAAGGGCGACGGCACGACCCGTTCATCGACCTGCGCTTCTTCCGCAGCATCCCATTCACCGGAGCAACGGTGACCGCGATCTGCGCCTTCGCGGCGTGGGGTGCGTTCCTGTTCATGATGTCGCTCTACCTGCAGGGCGAACGCGGCTACTCGGCGATGCACACCGGGCTGATCTACCTGCCCATCGCCATTGGCGCGCTGCTGTTCTCGCCCCTGTCCGGCCGCCTGGTGGGCCGCTACGGCGCACGGCCGTCCCTGCTGGCGGCTGGCGTCCTGATCACGGCGGCGGCGATCATGCTGACCTTCCTGACCGCGACGACGCCGGTGTGGGAGCTGATCGTGGTGTTCGCGGTCTTCGGCATCGGCTTCTCGATGGTCAACGCGCCCATCACCAACGCTGCGGTCAGCGGCATGCCCCTGGACCGGGCGGGCGCCGCGTCCGCGGTCACGTCGACGAGTCGTCAGGTGGGCGTGAGCATCGGCGTGGCGCTGTGCGGATCTGTGGCCGGGGGAGCGCTGTCCGGTGCCGGCATCGACTTCGCGTCGGCGGCACGACCACTGTGGTTCGTCTGCGTCGCACTGGGTGTCGTGGTCTTCGTCATCGGCGTCCTGTCGACGTCACCCCGGGCGCTGCGCTCCGCCGAGCGGCTGGCACCCCTGATCGCGGGCAAGCCCACGACCGCGGAGGAGGACGCGCGTGTCCGCTAACCCACTCGCCGACGACGTGTGGCGCGCGATGGCCGCCGTCGTGTTCGACAACCGCGACGGCTGGAAGCGCGACGTCATCGAGACCTCGGGGCTGCCGTTCAGTCGCATCCGGGTGCTACGCCGGTTGGCGCGAAAGGCCATGTCGCTGCGCGAGATCGCGGAGGCGACGATGATGGACGCCCCGGCCGCGACGGTGGCGATCAACGATCTCGAGGACCGTGGTCTGGTGGTCCGCACGCCCGATCCGGCCGACCGGCGCTCGAAGCTCGTCTCGCTGACCCAGGCGGGCTGCGACGTCGTGGCACGCATCGACCGCGTGGAGGATCCCGCGCCGCCGTCCATCGCCGCGTTGAGCGACGACGACCTGCGGGCGCTGCGCGACGTCCTGGCCAAGCTGACGGCGCGCTAGCCCTCGCTCTTCGCGCGAGCGCTCATCGAAAGCCCTCGAGCACCGCCATCGCCGCGTTGTGGCCGCCGATGCCCGATACCGCCCCGCCGCGACGAGAACCCGATCCACACAGCATGATTCGATCGTGACCGGTCGCAACGCCCCACCGGCGAGCGGGCGTGTCCAGCGGATCGTCGTCATCGGTGAACGGCCACGACAGTCCGCCGTGGAAGATGTGCCCCGCCGTCATGCCAAGGGTGTCCTGCAGGTCGGCCGTGGTCTTGGTCTCGATGCAGGGCGCCCCGTGTCGGTCGGTCAGGATGACGTCCTGAATCGGCTCGGCCAGGACGGCGTTCAGCGACTCGAACACCGCATCGGTCAGCGTCCGGCTCGAAGCCCCGAGGTGGTGCGGCGTGTGCAGTCCGAACACCGTCAGCGTCTGCGCACCCGAGCGTCGCAGGTCGTCGGACAGGATGCTGGGATCGCTCAGCGAATGACAGTAGATCTCGGACGGGAGCGGGTCGGGGATGCTGCCCGCCGCCGCCGCGTCGTAGGCCGAATCCAGTTGCGACAGCGTCTCGTTGACGTGGAACGTGCCGCCGAACGCCTGCTCCGGACGCACGGAATCGTCGCGTAGCCGCGGCAACCGAGACAGCATCAGGTTGACCTTCACCTGCGAACCGGGTGCCGAGTCCGGCGCGGTCTCGCCGAGCAGTCCGGCCAGGACGGTGGGCGTGACGCCTGCGAGGACCACGTCGCCGTGCACTCGGTGCTCGCCCGAGGTGTCGCGGTAGGAGACGTCACCGTCCGGCGTCACCGCGAAGACCTCTGCCCCGGTGATGATCTCGGCGCCGAACCGGGATGCCGCCGCCTCCAGTGCGCCGCTGACGGCGCCCATGCCGCCGATCGGCACGTCCCAGTCGCCCGTCCCGCCGCCCACCAGGTGGTAGAGGAAGCAGACGTTCTGGGCGAGCGACGATTCGTCGGTGCGGGCGAAGGTGCCGATCAGCGCGTCGGTCGCCATGACGCCCCGCACGACGTCGTCGGCGACCACCGACGAGATCGTCTCGCCGATCGGCCGGTCCATCAGCGCCGACCAGGTCGCGTCGGTAGCCGCGTCGCTCGCGGCGAGCGCGCGCGCCTGCGAGCGGGTGCGCAACGGTTCGAGCAGCGTGGGCCAAAGCCGTTGCGTCACTCCGGCGCAACGCCGGTAGAAGTCGGCGAACGCCTCGGCGTCGCGGCCCGCGCCGATCGCGTCGAATGAACTCTCGGCACCGATCAGCAGCCCGGTGCGGCCGCCGTCAGCCGGGTTCGGCGTGTACGACGAGTACTGGCGCCGAGCCAGCCGGACCCGTGCGCCGAGGTCGTCGACGATCCGTCTGGGCAGCAGGCTGACGAGGTAGGAGTACCGCGACAGGCGCGCGTCGACGCCGTCGAAGGCGTGGGCCGAGACGGCGGCACCGCCTGCCTGGTCGAGACGTTCGAGTACGCACACCCGCTTGCCCGCGCGGGCGAGGTAGGCCGCGGCCACCAGGCCGTTGTGGCCACCACCGACGACGACGGCGTCGTACCGATCGTGCCGCGTCATCTCGGCACCCCGATCAGTTCAGGTAGCCCTCGACCGTGCCGGGGGGCCGCACGCTCGCGTCGTCGGGGTTTTGGCCCGACTCGCGCAGCGCGCGACGCTGGCGCAGCAGGTCCCAGCACTGGTCGAGCTGCACCTCGACGGCCTTCAGCCGCTGGTGCTCCTCGGTCTCGTCGATGTCCTTGTGCTGAAGCTTCTCGCGCAGCTCGCGCTCCTCGGCGACCAGTTCGTCGACGCGGCTCAGAATGTCGTGGTCCTTGTCCATCCGTTCAGTCTGCCCGACTACGGTTGAGTCGTGGCGAGCGACCAGAAACCTCAGATCGAATTCCCCGACGGCCCCGCGCCCAGCGAGATGGTCATCACCGACGTGGAGGTGGGTGACGGCGCCGAGGCGGTGCCCGGCGGCAACGTCCGGGTGCACTACGTGGGCGTCGAGTACGACACCGGCGAGGAGTTCGACAGCTCCTGGAACCGTGGCGAGTCCATCGAGTTCCCGCTGCGCGGACTGATTCAGGGATGGCAGGACGGCATCCCAGGCATGCGCGTCGGCGGCAGGCGCAAGCTCGTCATCCCGCCGGCTCAGGCCTACGGCCCGGCAGGCTCGGGTCACCGGCTGTCGGGCAAGACGCTCATCTTCGTCATCGATCTGCTCGACGTCCGCTAGCCGGAGGCGCCCGTGTCGGACAGCGGTGAGGACCGCGTCGTCGGCGACTGGCGGCCGGAGTCGAAGCTCTACCGCAGGCCGCCGGGCATCCGCTGGGTGCTGGCTGCGCTGATCGTTCCGCTGGTGCTCGCGGTGATCGGCTTGGCCGGGTCCGGCGGGTCGGATGACGCGGCGCAACCGTCGACCCCACCGCCGGTGCCCAGTGCCACCGCAGCGCCTGCGCCGCCGAGTTCCACGTCCGTGCCGCCCGCTGGGCCGTTCGGGGCGTTCTCGATGGCGCGTACCGGCAACGGCTACACCCTCGGTGGCGAGATGCCCGAGGACCAGAAGCGTGAACTCGTCGACGCCATCCGCTTCGCGCTGCCCGGTGCCACGGTCGTCGACCAGATCGAGGTCAACCCGAACGTGCGTGCGCCAGACGCAGCCCTGCTCGGTGGGGTCTTCAGCGTGACGCCCGACGTCACGGGCTTCGACCTCCGGCTGGCGAACGGCACGGTCCGGGTGACCGGCACCGCGCAGT
This sequence comes from Mycobacterium sp., assembly GCA_029256565.1. Classification (GTDB taxonomy): domain Bacteria; phylum Actinomycetota; class Actinomycetes; order Mycobacteriales; family Mycobacteriaceae; genus Mycobacterium. Next base: position 333 of record JAQSXQ010000302.1, on the reverse strand, counting down.
CGGAGAAGCAGAAGGCCGACGTCACGTCCGCAGTCGGCGACGCATGGCCTGGCACGCGGGTCGTCAACGACATCCGAGTCGGCTGAGGAGCAGCGATGGACTTCCTGATCCAGTGGCTCTGGTACCTGGCGGCGTTCCTGCTCGGCTCACTGGCCGCGTGGATCGTGGCTGCGGTGACGATCGGCTACGTCAGCGAGCAGGAGGCGATCGAGGCCATGCCCGGCGCCCGCGAGCCGAGGGACCGACCGTGACCGCACCCAACTGGTGGTTGTTCGCCCTGGCGTTCGTGCTGGGGGCCGCGCTGACGTGGGCGCTGATGGTGCACCGGGTCCG
>JAQSXQ010000301.1 GCA_029256565.1 Mycobacterium sp. | reverse complement strand
CAGAACCGACAGGAGAACCGCGACCGGGTGGCGCTGGAAGAGGACCGGCGCCGCGCCCAGCAGACCAAGGCGGACACCGAGTTCCTGGCCCGCGAACTGGCCGCGCTGCGAATCGCAGTGGGCGAGGTCGTCACTCGCGACTACCTGCGCCGCGAACTCGAGGACCTGCGCGACCTGCTCAACGAATTGCAGCCGCCCAAGGAGGGTGGGGGCAAGTCGAAGTCGGACAAGAAGGGCAAGTCGGCCTCGCGCGGTGACACCCGCGGTGACGGGCGTGTCGAACCCTCGAATCCGTGATTTGCGATTTCGCCAACGAGGGTGTTGAAAGCCATTGTGGGGATTGCTGCAACGTATGAAACCGAAGTCGGTATGGTGACCTGGTTCACACGGTGTTCGGCTTGGGTAGGACGGTCTTAGTGCACATTGGCGGACGCGACGTCATCGCAAAGGTGCGTCGTCGCGCGGCCCGAGTGGTCCGCACACCAGCTTTCGGCGTCATCGTCATCGCCCCCGCGGTGCTCATCGGTGCAGTCGGTGCGGCCGCACCCGCGCCCAAGCACACGGTCAGCGCGGACGGCTACATGCCTCTCGCGGCCGTCGCGCGCGGTGCCGACGACTCGGGCGTCCGGGTCATCGCCGCCGCCAAGCCGATCAAGCCACTGCGGATCGCCGCGGCCAATCCGTCGCCGCCGCCACCGCCGATCGTGTTCAGCACGATGGGCAACATGCGCATCCCCGTGATGGCGCTCAACGCCTACCGCAACGCCGAGCGCATGATGGCGTCGGCCTACCCCGGGTGCGGCGTCAGCTGGAACCTGTTGGCGGGCATCGGCCGCATCGAATCGCTACACGCCAACGGCGGTGCCACCGACGCACGCGGCACGCCGATCCAGCCCATCTACGGTCCGACCCTGGACGGGACGCTGGCGGGCAACGAAGTCATCGTGCAGAGCGTCCAGTCCGGCCGGGTCACCTACGCCCGCGCCATGGGGCCGATGCAGTTCCTGCCGGGCACCTGGGCGCGCTACGCCTCCGACGGCGACAACGACGGCAAGGCCGACGTGCAGAACCTGTTCGACTCGACGCTGGCCGCCGCCCGCTACCTGTGCAGCGGCAACCTCAACCTGCGCGACCAGTCGCAGGTGTTGGCCGCGATCCTGCGCTACAACAACTCGATGGCCTACGCGCGCAACGTGCTTGGTTGGGCGGCCGCCTATCAGACCGGCGTCGAACCGGTCGATCTGCCGGTGATCGGTGGCCCCCCGCCGCCGATTTCCGACGTCCACCTCACGACGACCCGCGGCGAAGGTCTCGGCCCTGGCCTGCCGCCCAACGCGACCGGCCTGCCCGCGACCGATCCGCTGGCCGTCACGCCGCTGTTCGACATCGGCGGCACCAACGCCGCCGGCACGATCGGTGCGCCCGGCGCCGCGCCGGGACCGCTGAATCCCGGTGCCGTCGCACCCGGTGGCGCCCCGGCTCCGGCAGCCCCGCAGCAGAACTGTCAGGTGTTCTGCATCCAGGGCACCCCGGCACCGCCGCCGGCCGCCGTCCCACCGCCGGCTCCCGCCCCGTTCGCGCCGCCGCTGTTCGGGCCCCCGAACCCGGTTCCCGCGGCTCCGTTCGCCCCGCCGCCACCTCCTGCCGCGCCCGGTGGTCTGCCCGCTGAAGCCGCCCCGGTGGTGCCGCCGGGTCCCCTCGGGCAGCAGCCCGGACCGCCCCCGGCCTGACCGAGGCCGGAGCGGTCGCCGACGCGGCCTAGACTCGCAGGTGATGTCCTCTACACCCAGCGAACTCGAAACGGCTGTGCGCGCCGCCCTCAACAAGGTGATCGACCCCGAACTGCGGCGTCCGATCACCGAGGTCGGCATGGTCAAGAACGTCACCGTCGACGATTCGTCGGGCGTGCACGTCGAGATCTTCCTGACCACGTCGGCCTGCCCCAAGAAGACCGAGATCACCGACCGGGTGACCAGCGCCGTCTCCGACGTGCCCGGCACCGGCGCGGTCAAGGTCACCCTCGACGTGATGAACGACGAGCAGCGGACCGAACTGCGCAAGCTATTGCGCGGCGATTCGCGTGAACCCGTGATCCCGTTCGCGCAGCCCGGCTCGCTGACGCGCGTGTACGCCGTCGCCTCCGGCAAGGGCGGCGTCGGCAAGTCCAGCGTCACCGTCAACCTCGCCGCCGCGATGGCGGCCCGTGGGCTGGCGGTCGGCGTGCTCGACGCCGACATCTACGGCCACTCGGTGCCCCGCATGATCGGCACCGACGAGCGTCCCACCCAGGTCGACTCGATGATCCTGCCGCCCGTCGCGCACGACGTGAAGGTCATCTCGATCGCGATGTTCACCCAGGGCAACACACCCGTGGTGTGGCGCGGTCCGATGCTGCACCGTGCGCTGCAGCAGTTCCTCGCCGACGTCTACTGGGGCGACCTGGACGTGCTGCTGCTCGACCTGCCGCCCGGCACCGGTGACATCGCCATCTCGGTGTCGCAGCTGATTCCCGGCGCCGAGATCCTGGTGGTCACCACGCCGCAGCTGGCGGCCGCCGAGGTCGCCGAGCGGGCGGGCGCGATAGCGCTGCAGACCCGTCAGCGCATCGCAGGCGTGGTCGAGAACATGTCCGGGCTGCTGATGCCCGACGGCACCACCATGGCGCTGTTCGGCGAGGGCGGCGGACGGAAGGTGGCCGAGCGCCTCTCGCTGGCCGTCGGCGCCGACGTACCGCTGCTGGGCCAGATCCCGATCGATCCCGCGCTCGTCACCGCGGGTGACTCGGGGACGCCGCTGGTGCTCAGTGCCCCGGATTCACCTGCGGGCAAGGAACTGCGCAAGGTCGCCGACGCACTGTCGTCGCGCAAGCGCGGCCTCGCGGGCATGTCGCTCGGACTGGACCCCGCCGGCCGCTAGGCCTTCGCTGTCAGGTCGCGTCGCTGTCGAAGCGCGTCGGGCCACCGGACGGCTGGATGGGCTTGGCCGGTGGCGTGCCCAACGTCGGTGCGGACACCGGCTTCTCGGTGGGCGTGTCCGAGCCGTTGCTCTTCGAGTCGCCACCGGGCGTGTCGAACTTCCCGGTGAAGATCGAGTCGTCGCCGTCGAGCAGGTGCTTGGTGAGCGCGGCCCGCGGCGTCATGCCGCGCAGCTTCTGCAGTTCGGACAGCGGTTCGCGCAGATCGTCGAACTCCGGGCCCAGGTCCTGGCGCAGCTGAGAAGTCGCTCCGGTCAGGTACTCGCGGGCCTGACGCACCGCGTTCGACGCCCAGCGGATCGCACCCGGCAGCCTCTCCGGACCGAGGATGACGAGCCCGGCGATCACCAGGACGAGCATCTCGCCCCACCCGACGTTGGCGAACACGGCGCTACTGGCTGGGCTGGTCTGCGTCGGAGCCGGGGGTGATCATCAGCGTGACGGGACGGCCGTCGCGCATCACCTCGATGGGCGACTCCTGGCCGATCTTGAGCTGACGCACCGCCACGATCATCTCGTCGGCGTCGGCCACCTTGCGGTCACCGACCTTGACGACGACGTCGTTCTCGAGCAGGCCTGCCTTCTCGGCCGGGCCGCCGACGGTGACGTTGGCGACCTGCGCACCGGAGGCGACGGAGTTGCTGACCGAGCGGGCGGTGAGGCCCAGCGACGGGTGGGCGATCTTGCCGTCCTTGATCAGGGCGTCGACGACGTCCTTGACCTCGTTGACCGGGATCGCGAAGCCCAGGCCGCTTGCGCTGTCCGACAACGACTTTCCGGCGGTGTTGATGCCGATGACCTCGGAGTTCATGTTGATCAGCGGGCCGCCGGAGTTGCCGTGGTTGATCGATGCGTCGGTCTGCACGCCGTCGATGACGGTCTCGGTGTCCGAGCCGTCGCCCGACAGCGGCACAGGACGGTGCAGCGCACTGATGATGCCGCTGGTGACGGTGCTGCGCAGGCCGAGCGGAGCGCCTGCCGCGATGACCTCTTCGCCGACGGTGATCTTCTCGGAGTCGCCGAGCCGGGCCACGGTGAGGTTGTCGACGTTGTCGACCTTGAGCACCGCGAGGTCGGTCTTGGGGTCGCGGCCGACGAGGTTGGCCGGGACTTCCTTGCCATCGTTGAAGACGACGGTGAGCTTGTAGTCGGCCGGGTTCTTGGCGGCCTCGGAGATGACGTGGTTGTTGGTGACGATGTAGCCGCGGCCGTCGACCACGACGCCGGAGCCCTGCGAGCCCTCGTTCTTGCTGGTGGCCTCGATCGT
>JAQSXQ010000300.1 GCA_029256565.1 Mycobacterium sp. | reverse complement strand
TCAGCAGGAGGCCTACAACTTCGCCGGCATCGTCGACGTCAGTGACGAGACGAACCCGAGGATAATGTCGCTGCTGCCGATTCCAGAGCCCGCTGCCGGAGTGGAGTATCCGAACTTCAGCACGCGCGGCGGGCGGTTCGGACCGCACAATCAGCACCATCCCCAAGGCCCGCAGCTCTACGCGGACGACAACCTGATGTTCATGACGTGGTTCAACGCGGGACTGCGGGTCTACGACATCAGCGACGCCTACCTGCCGCGCGAGATCGCCTGGTATCTACCGGATGATCCCACCGAACGTCGCGGCCTGTTGCCGAAGACGCTGGTCACGCAGTCGGAGGACGTGCTGGTCGATGCACGTGGCAACATCTTCTTCTCCGACAAGAACCACGGCCTGCACGTCGTTCGGCTGACCGGGGGCTGACGAGCTCAGGGGCGCGACATCGTCGGTGCCAGCCCGAGGTCCTCCAGAACCGTGCGTGCCGTGTTGCGTCCCGGCCGTCCCGACACCGAACCGCCCGGGTGCGACGTCGAGCCGGTCAGGTACAGGCCGGGGACATCGGTTCGGTAGTCGAGCCAGCCGGGGATGACCGTGCCGTCGTCCAGCGCGAACTCGCCGCCGTGGCAGGAGCCGCCGATGTTCGAAAGATTATGTGCAGCAAGCGAGGTAGGTGACTCGGGCCGAATGGCCAGGATGTCGGCGTCGTCGATCCCGTCGATGTGGCGGCGCGCGATGCCCAGCAGCACCTGTGCGTACGCCATGGCGTCGGCGTCCGACCACGGATTGCCGTCACGCAGCATCGGCGCCGCGGTGAGGAACTTGAACGTGCCGCCCGGCGCCCGGTCGGGATCGACGGCCGTCGACGACATCATCAGCAACCACGGGTCCTCCGTCTCCAGCCGCCCGGTATCCAGGCCGCCGACCTGGCGAAGCAGACCTTCGGGGCCGCCGAGACCCCCGGCCGCCGACGTCACCGGACCGCCTGACGATCGGTAGCGAGCGTCGGCGCGAAGGGCGAAATGCACGGCGAACAAGGGAATGCCAGGCCGCCACTGTCGTGCGGCGTCGTCTGCCACGCTCGAGCTGGTGGTCAGCATGGCGGACAGTTCCCGAAGGTGGCTGCCCGCGACGACGGCCCGGCCTGCCCGGAACTCGCGCCCGTCATCGGTGCGCACGCCGACGCAGCGACCGTCCGCCACGATGAAAGACCGTACCCACGCCGAGGTCTCGACGGCACCACCGTGGTCGATGATGTGTGCCGCAAGGGCTTTCGGTAGCGCGTCAGATCCGCCGACGGGGGTGGCCCATCCGTAGGCCAGCCGGCCTGCCATGATCGCCGCGGGAAGTGCGCCGGTGCCGGGTCGCTCGGGTGGCTGAATCGTGGCGAACGCCATCCATGCCATCACCTGGCGGGCCACCGGATGCTGGAAGGTCGAGGTGATCACGTCCCACGCGCTGCGGCGCCGCAACGCCTCGTAGCTCTGCGACCACTCCTTGTCGGGCAGCGGGAGACCGGCCGAGACATGGGCGTGCGCAATCCGCTGACCGGCGTTCCACTCCTCGATCATGGCGACCAGGGCGTCCGCGTCGGCTGGTGAGTAGCGGGCGAACTCTGCGGCAGTCTCTTTCAGGTCGGGATGAACGGTCAGCAGTTCGCCGTCGGCGAGTGGGAAGACCACAGCCGGGTCGGTGACGAGGTACCTCAGTCCGTAGCGAGCGCAGAGCCCAAGTTCGTCGTCGCGGATCAGCGGGTTGGCCTGCAAGACCACGTGCGCCGTGGAACACGAGTCGTGCCGCCATCCCGGTAGCGTGAGCTCCTCGGTGACGGTGTTGCCACCGACCAGGTCCCGTCCCTCGAGCACGGTGACCGACAGGCCGGCCTCGGCGAGATACGCGGCGCACACGAGCGCGTTGTGCCCCCCGCCCACCACGATCACGTCGCTAACGGGTTGATCTCCAACGGGTTTCGACGAGGATAGAGCCACCACTTGCGTCCTTCCGTCGTGACGTCGCACTTGCTACGGTAGGAGAGACCGCAATCGATTGCAATGGTTAGTCTCGAGGAGTCCCGAACATGGACGAGTACGTCGCCTCCGCCCGCTCGCACTGGGGTCCCCGGTTCACCGCCAATGGGGTTCCCGCCGCCGACTTCGACCGCGTCATGGGCGGGCTCGAGTCCTGGGGCGACTGGTGCACCGCGTGGTCGGACGCGGCACGCGTGCACGAGGAACTCGGGAACGAGGCGCTCGAACAGAACCGGCTGCGTTCGGCCGGCGCGCATCTGAGCACCGCGGCCGTGGTGTACCACTTCGCGAAGTTCGTCTACGTTCGCGACCTGAACCAGATGCGCACCGCCCACGAAGCGGCCGTGCGATGCCTCGATGCCGCGCTGCCGCATCTCGACCCACCGGGTGAACGCATCGAGATGCCCTTCGAGGGCTCGACGATCTACGGGATTCTGCGCAAGCCGGCGGGCGCGGCTCCCCATCCGGTCGTCATCATGGTGCCGGGCCTTGATTCGACCAAGGAAGAGCTGCGGTCGACCGAGCAGCTCTTTCTCGAACGCGGCCTCGCCACGTTCAGCGTCGACGGCCCAGGACAGGGGGAGGCCGAATACGACCTGCCCATCCGTGCGGACTGGGAGGTACCGGGCCGGGCATTCGTCGACGCCCTCGTGGCGCGCGACGACATCGACGCCGATCGCATCGGCGTCTGGGGGGTCAGCCTCGGCGGGTACTACGCACCCCGATTCGCCAGCGGTGACGAGCGGATCAGGGCGTGTGTCAGCCTATGTGGCCCCTATTGTTTCGGCGAGAACTGGGATGCGCTGCCCGCTCTGACCCGCGAGACGTTCACGGTCCGGTCGCGCTCGGCAGACGAGGACGACGGCCGCGCCCTGGCGCTGACGCTGACGATGGCCGGCCGGACCTCGGCATTGCGGTGCCCCACCTTGGTTGTCGCGGGTCAGAAGGATCGGCTGATCCCGTGGCAGCAGGCCGAGCGGCTGCACCGTGAAGTCGCCGGGAGCGAGTTCCTGCTGCTCGCGGACGGCAACCACGGCTGTGCCAACGTCCTTGCCGCACACCGCTACCGCACGGCGGACTGGATGGCGGCGCAGCTCAACCCGCAGCGTTGATCGCTGCCACGATGTTGTCGGTCGTGAACGGCAACGTGCGGACCCGGATGCCGAGCGCGTCGGCCAGCGCGTTGCCGATCGCAGCCGTCGCAGGCCCCTGCGTGGCCTCGCCCGACCCGAGCGGGGGTTCGTCGGGACGGGGCACCACGCGGATGTCGAGTTCGGGAACCTGGCTGAACCGCGCGATCGGGTAGGACTCCCAGTCGGTACTGGTGATCGCGTGCCGGTCGAACCGAACCTGTTCGAACAGCGCCCAGCTGGTCGCCTGGATGGCACCGCCCTCGATCTGGTTGCGCACGCCGTCGGCGTTGACCACCCGACCGACATCGACGGCGATCGTCAGCCGTGTGACGTGCAACCGGTCGGTCGCCTCCACGTCGGCGACCACGGCGCAGTAGGAACCCCGATTCTTGTAACGACAGAACGCGATGCCCCTGCCGTGGCCATCCGGCACGGGCGCTCCCCAGTCGGCCGCTGCGGCAACGGTGTTCAGCACCTCACGCGCGCGCGGGTCGGACAGGTGGGCGAGCCGCATCTGCAGCGGGTCGCGGCCCGTCGCCGAGGCCAGCTCGTCGATGACGGACTCCACGGCGAACGTGTTGAGGTGACTGCCCAGCGACCGCAGTGACGACGTGCGGATCGGCATCGTGAGCAGCCGGTGGACGGTCACGTCGACCCTGGCGAAGTCGTAGTACGGCTCGGCATTGCGCGCCGATCCGTGACCGCGCGCGGCAGGTGGGTCGACAGCCGGAGGCAGCATGGCGACGCCGGCGCGGTGGGCGTCGGCCAACAGGCTCGTGCGCGGCGCGTAGCCGGGCCGAGCCGTGTGGCCGTTCGTCCAGAGGTCGTAGGACCAGTCGGTGATCGTCCCGCTCTCGTCGACGCTCGCGGTGACGTCGCCGACCATGGCCGGGCCGAACGGTTCCCAGGCGAACTCGTCGCCGCGGCTCCACTGCACCCGCACATGGCGGCCCTGCGCGTGCGTTGCGAGCAGCGCGGCATCCATGGCCGCGTCGTCGGCCGCATTGTGGCCGTAGCTGCCGGGCCCCTCCACGTGCTGGACCACGACCGCCTCGGCCGGCAGATCCAGCGCCACGGCGATGGCGTTGCGCAG
>JAQSXQ010000299.1 GCA_029256565.1 Mycobacterium sp. | reverse complement strand
CCACACGGTGGCGTGTCCGAGCGGCCTAAGGAGCACGCCTCGAAAGCGTGTGACGGGTAACCCCCGTCCGAGGGTTCAAATCCCTCCGCCACCGCCACAGCCCTTCACCTGCTCGCCCAGGTGAGGGGCTGTTTTCTTTGGCCGATGACTCTTGGCGTCGTTGCCCCGAACGAAGAACGGCCCCCTCGTCGCCGAGGGGGCCGTTCGTCATGTCGATCCGTGCTTACTCGTCGCCACCCGAGCTGTCGGAGTCGCTGCCGCCGGACTTGTCGCTGTCCGAGGAGGCGCTACCGGAATCGCTGCCGGAGGCGTCGCTGCCCGTGGCCTCGCTGCCCGAGGCGGCAGTGCCACCCGACGCGCTGCCGCCTGCGGTGCTGCCGCCCGAGGTGCCCGTACCCGAGGTGCCCGTGCCGCTACCCGACGAGTCGGTGTCGGACTTGTCGCCGCCCCAGGTGCTGGTGGGCTTGTTGCTGCCCGACTCGGTCTCGGCCTCGGTCTCATTGGAAACCGGTGTGACAGCCGGGGTCTCGACCGCAGGCGTCTCGGCGGCGGGCGTCTCGACCGCGGGGGTCTCGACGGCGACCGGCTCGGCAGCCGGGGTCTCGACGGCCGGGGTCTCGGCGACCGGTGCGGTGGCGCCGGTCTCGGTCTCCGTCGTCTCGGCGGCCACCGGTGCCGTCTCGGCGGCATCGGCGGCGGGAGCCTCGATCGAGATCAGCGAGGCGCTGGCGGCCGGGATGTCGGTCGGCGACGTCGTCGTCAGCGCAGCGGTCGTGACCGTCGGCGCCACGGGAGGCGCCACGGGAGGTGCCACCGATGCGTTCAGCGCGGTGAAGATCGCGTTCGGCAGATCGTTCAGGAAGTAGTCCAGCGGACCATTCGGGCTGAGCAATCCCTGGAACAGCGAGCGCGTCGGGAAGTTCGGCACGTAGCCGTTGACGAAGGCGTTGGCCACCTTGATCGGCATGTTGATCAGCTCGCTGAGAGCCGTGCCGAAGTCGCCGACGACGACCGAGGCGCGCACGGCGTCGAGGATCTCCGCCACCTGGAGCGTCGCGGTGATCGGCGCGACGAACAGCGCGCGGGTCAGGCCCGAGAACACGCCGCGGGTCAGCAGCGAGTCCAGCACGTTGGCCACGATCTGCCCGCCGGGCAGTGCGGCCGCGATGTCACCGGGGATGCTGAAGATCGGCACCAACGGGTTGCCGGGCCGCTCGATCAGTCGCACCAGGAAGTAGATGTTCAGCTCGCTGAACGCCTCGACGAACTGGCCGCTGCGCAGGAAGTTGAACGTGTTGGTCAGCGTGGCCGGCAGCAGCTCCAGCGACTGCTGAAGGGCAGCGTTCGAGCCTGCGCTGGCGTTGCCGATGATCGAACCGAAGTTCGTGTTGAAGTTGGCGAGCTGAGCCAACAGCGGCCCGGGGTTCGTGGCGTTGGCCGCAATGAAGTTCGCGATCTGCGCGTAGACGGCCGGGTTCGTCAGGGCTGCTGCCGCGTTACCGGTCACACCCGCCGACGCGGTGGTGAGCGCACCGAGGTTGTTGAACGTGTTGGCGATCGTCTGCTGCAGCGTGACCAGGGGGTTGGTGAACGCTGCCAGCTCGACGGCACGCTGCTCGATGAGTTCGGGCAGCGCCGGCGTCACGGGTGTGACGACGAGAGCGCCTGCACTCGCCATCGCGACGCTGGCCACCATCATCTTGGTGCGGCTAGTCGGCGTCGTGCGGCTCGGCGAGTAGTCGCGAGCCGGCGAGTCGGCAGGTAGGGCTAATTGCACGGTGTCTCCTGTGGTGCGGGTGGGTTACCTAAGTGGCTCGTGAAGATTAGCTGAGGGTTACCTAATAAACAATAGGTACGCCTTGCCTAACTAAGGAGACCCTCAGCGGCCTCGGAAATGATCTTGAGCCGGCGCCGAGTGAAGCGACTGTGCAGGTGAGACGACGGATTTGCCGCGCCGTCCGGAACCGGCGTCGAAGCGGCCCTGAAATTGCGCGCGCGTCATTCGGCGCCTCGGCGCGACCCGGTCGCAGGCGGTGGCCGAATGGGTGTCCTAGGACCCCCGGCAAAATGAACGAGCCGGCACCGTGCTCGGGTCAAGCGAACCCGCGACGGTCCTCAGAGCCGCCCGAGGAAGTCGCCCGTGAGCCGTGCGACGAGATCCGGTTGCTCGTCGAGCGGAAAGTGGCCCGCGTCGACGACGTGTGCCTCGGCGGCAGGCACGTCGCGCTGATACGCCGCGACCTCCTCGACCCGGAAGGACGGGTCGTAGCGGCCCCACACCACCAGCAGCGGCGGCTGGGTGTCGCGCAACCACTGCTGCCATGCCGGGTACGACGCGACGTTCGTGCGGTAGTCGTAGAAGAGATCGGTCTGAATGTCCTGCTGCCCAGGCTGATTCAAGAATGCGAGTTCGTCGGTCCACAGGTCGGGGTCATAGCCCTCGGGACGTGGACTGTTGCCGACGTGACGCTGACGCGTTGCGGCGGGGGAGAAGAAGTTGGCCCGCAACGCATCTTCGTGGGCGGCCCTGTCGGCCCAGAACGCCCGGCGCGTCTCCCAGAGGGGTCCGAGGCCGTCCTCGTGACTGACCGCGTTCTGCACGACGAGTGCGCTCACGCGTTCGGGTCGGCGGACGGCCAGACGCATTCCCACCGGCCCGCCGTAGTCCTGCACCACCAGCGCGTATCTCTCGAGGCCGATCACCTCGGTGAACCGCTCGACGACGTCGGCGACGTGGTCGAAGGTGTACTCGAAGTCCGTTGGCCACGAGCTGTGCCCGAAGCCCGGATAGTCGGGGGCGATCAGCCGGAACCGGTCGGCGAGCCGGTCCATCAGCGGCTGCCACATCCGCGAGGACGAGGGGAAGCCGTGCAGCAGGAGCAGCGCGGGAGCGTCCGCGGGCCCGGCCTCGCGGTAGAACACGTCGATGCCGTCGACGTCGACGGTGCGGTAGGTCGTCACGTGAAACCCCTGTCCAGCCGTGCAATGGGCCCTACGATCCTTCGTGAACGATCTTGATGCAAGAGGAGGCTCGACCTGGTGTCGAACGCGCGAGTCATCCTGACCAAGCCGTCGCCCGCCTTCTGGCGCGTGACCTTCGATCACCCACCGTTGAACGTCTTCGGCCCAGAGGCCATTCCGCAGCTCGGCGATGTCGTCACAGCCCTCGAAGCCGACGAGCAGGTCAGAGTCGTCGTCTTCGACAGTGCCGTGGACGGCTTCTTCCTCACGCACTACGACTTCCTTGCACCACCCGAGGCAACGACGAGCCTTCCGCCGGGGCCCACGGGTCTCGCCCAACTCCCCGACATGCTCGTGCGGATCAGTCGTGCTCCCGTGGTCTCCGTCGCGTCGATCAGGGGCCGCGCGACCGGTGTGGGAAGCGAACTCGCGCTGGCCTGCGACATGCGATTCGCCAGCCGCGAGAGGGCGATCCTGTCGCAATGGGAGGTTGGCGCGGGACTGGTTCCCGGCGGCGGGCCGATGGCGCGCCTGCCGCGACTGATCGGACGCGGCCGCGCGCTCGAGGTGCTGCTGGGTGCCGACGACGTCGACGGCGACCTCGCCGAGCGCTATGGATACGTGAACCGGTCGCTGCCCGACGCCGAACTCGACGACTTCGTCGAGGCACTCGCCACGCGGATCGCCGGCTTCGACAAGCGGGCCATCGCGGAGACCAAGCGCCTGGTCGACGTGAACAGCCTCCCGCCTGACGAGGAGATCGCGCCCGAATGGGATGCATTCCTGGGCGCACTCGTTCGACCGGAGACACAGGCGCGGATCGCGACGCTCTTCGATCGCGGCTTCCACGAGCCGGGCGACGTCGAGACGCGCTTGGGCTACCACGTCGGGCAGCTGGGGGACGCTACGGGCGCTTGACGCCCCGACGGATGCGCGGTGCCAATTGCACGACCTCCGGCACGACGCTGGGGTTCGCGACGGCGGCCATCACCAGCGACACCAGCGTGTTCGCCACGTCCTGCAACTGCGACATCTGCTCGGGCAGCTGACCGTGCTCGACCCACGACTTCATCAACTGGGACAGCAGTTCCCGGTCGGCGCCTCGGAGGATCTCGGTGTCCTGCGTCGGGCCGATCCCTACGCGCACGATGGACAGCTCGGGGTGCTCGTTGCGCCAGGCGAGCAGGATCTCGTCGAGCGCGGCCTTGCTTGCACCGTAGGCCGCGACGCCCGCCCTGGGCCGGCCGACGTCGTTGTTGGAGGCGACCAGCACGACGCCGTCCTCCGACAGGTG
>JAQSXQ010000298.1 GCA_029256565.1 Mycobacterium sp. | reverse complement strand
GGTGTCGACCACTTTCCACCAGTCCGCGTCGTCGTGGTCGCCCAGCGCAGCCATGGTCATGTAGGCGTGGTTGGCGACCAGGACGTCGAGGCGGCCGGCCGCGTTCGCGACGTCGTCCGCGATGCGCACGCACTCGGCCGGGTCGGACACGTCGCCCGCCGCGGTCAGTCCGCCGATCTCGGCGGCGAGCGCACCAAGGCCGTCGCTGTCGCGAATGTCGTTGACCGCCACCGTGGCTCCCGCGGCGGCGAGGCGGCGGGCGTGGGCGGCGCCCATCCCCTGCGCTGCGCCGGTGACCAGCGCGACGTGTCCGGTGAGGTCGGTGGTCATATCACTGCTCCGGAGTTGACGCTCACGACGTCGCCCACGCTGAACGTGCCGTCGCAGACCAGGTATTCGACGCAACGCGCCACCTCGGGCGGCGTGGCCAGGCGCCGCAGGGGCAGGGTGTCGAGGTATTCGGGCGCGCGCCACGGCGAGTCGGCGGCCAGCAGTGGCGTGTCGGTCGGACCGGGTGCGACGGCGTTGACCCGGACGCCGTGGGCCGCCACCTCGACGGCGAGGCTGCGTACCACGCCGAGGATGGCGCCCTTGGCTGCCGCGTAGTGCGCGTCGTGATCGCCACCGCCGATGGCCAATTCACTGGCCACGGCGACGAGCGCGCCGCGCCGTTCGATCAGGTCCGGCAGCGTCGCCCGGGCCACGTTGACCAGGCCGCCAAGGTGCACCCGCAGCATCCGGCGCCAGGACTCGGGGCTGATGTCGGTGACGGCAGCCATCTCGTAGTACCCGGCGCACGTCACCACCGCGCTGATCGGACCGAGCCGGGACCGGACTTCCTCGGTGGCGGCGAACACCGCATCGGGGTCGGAGACGTCGACGGCGACGGTGTGCTCGGCGCCCGGCGCCGAACCCCGCAGATCGAGGCAGCCGGTGACGAACCCCCGGCCGACGAGTGCGTCGACGATGGCGGCGCCGATGCCGCTGGCACCGCCGGTCACCAGCGCGACGGGTCGATCGGTCACCGGGTCGCACCCCTGTCGTCGGTCCGTGCGTCCATCGCGTCGATCGATTCGATCTCGTCGACGTCCGCCGTGCTCGCGATCTTCGTCCGCACGCTCGCGAACAGCAGTGCGCCGACGACCGCCAGGACCGCGATGCCGATCCACACCGACCAGTCGAGGTAGCGCTGCTCGAAGGCCACCCGCGGCCATGCGATGTTGAGGAACTGCAGCACCGCCCACACGACGGCGACCAGCGCGACCGGCAGCGTCGCGCGGCCAAGGGAGAACTTGGCCGGCGTCCAGCTGCGGCGCAGCAGCACCACCAGGAAGCCGACCAACGGGAACAGGAAGGCGAGGTAGAAGCCACCCGCGGTGAAGTTGACCATCAGCGAATACACGTCGCCCGCAACGATGCTCAGGAGGAACAGGCCCGCACCGATCACCGTGGTGACCAGGATCGCCACCGTGGGGATGCGCGCCTTGCCGCGCAGTCGCACCAGGGCGTCGGCGGCAGGTAGCGCACCGTCGCGGGAGTAGGCCCAGATCACCCGCGACGCCGATGTCTGCAGAGCGAGGAAGCTGGCGAGGAAGCCGATGACGAACAGCACCTCGACCGGTTTGGCGATCCCGGCACCGAGCGCCGTGGTCAGCGTGTCGTACACCGGGTCGGCGACCGTACCGTCGGCCACCGCACCGAGATCCGGGATGGCCAGGATGATCGCGAGTGCGGAGTACGCCACCACGATGAAGATGAAGACCAGCGAGAACAGCACCGCCTTCGGCAGATCCCTGCGTGGTTCGCGCACCTCTTCGGCGATCGAACCCGCGCTCTCGAACCCGACGAACGACCAGCCGATGAAGGCCACCGCGAGCATGAACGGCCCGGTCAGGTACGCGAGCGTGTCGGTGTTGTCCGCGCCGCCGCCCTCGAACAGCACCGACAGTGAGTTCTGCCGGTGGAAGAGCAGCAGCCACGTGCCGAGCACGACCGAGCCGATCACCTCGGCGATGATGCTGCCGACCATGAAGATCTTCAGTGCCCGCCGCCCCACCAGGTTGACCGCGGTCCCCGCCAGCAGGATGAGGAGCGCGATCAGTGCCAGGGTGCCGCCGGACGGCTCAGCGATCCCGAAGATGTTGGCGATGAAGCCCGCCGCGCCGAGAGCGACGGTGGCCATGGCGATGACCAGGGTCCACATGTAGACCCAGCCCGCGAACCAGCCGTAGGTGGTGCCGAGCAGTCGGCGCGACCACTGGTAGATCGATCCCTCCAACGGCCAGCGCGACACCAGGGTGGCGAAGATCAGCGCGACGAGGAACTGACCGCTGAACACCAGGAGGAAGCCCCACCAGAAGCTCGGCCCCGCGGCGGACAGTGCCAGACCGAAGATGCCGTAGAGGGCGACGATCGGCGAGATGAAGGCGAAGGCGAACGCGAAGGCCGACCACAACGAGAACTCGCGGCGCAACTGCTGGGGTCGCTCTGCGGGGGTGACCGGTGTCGACATGGACTGCTCCCACTACTCGGTGCTGGTGGCAGGAACCATTCCCCGGCGCCGGCCCGGATGCCAGCCCATTGGCCGAAGACGCAGAGATCGCACCGCTGCGACCCCCGCCCGTTGAACGATTGCACAACGGTGCCGCTCCGGCGTGTGTCCGCAGCGTTACGCTCGGGCGGTGACCTCGCCGCAGCGCACTCCTGCGGACGAGCCGGTCGCGCCCACGCTGGCGGACCTGCTCGACGCTCCCGGCTTGGGGCTAGCGGTGCCCGACGGCTTGGACCAGGACCTCGGCCGACCGATCAGCTGGGTGCACACCACCGAGATGGAAGACCCGTCGCGGTACCTCAGCGGAGGCGAGCTGGTGTGCACCGTCGGCATCAGCCTGCAGACGGCGCGCGACTGCCAGACGTTCGCAGCGGCACTGACGCGTGCTGGCGCGGCCGGCGTCTGCTTCGGTGTGGGCGACCGCCACGACGCGGTTCCGGAGGCGCTGCTGGCCGAGTGCCGCAGCCTGGGGTTGCCGGTCCTGGTGGCCTCGCCCGACGCGCCGTTCAGCGCCGTCAGCCGATATGTCGCGGAGTCGTGGCTGGGTGCGGAGATCGCGGTGGCGCGCGCCACCAATGCATTGGTGCCGGAACTGCTGTCCTCCCTGCGGCGGCATGACTCGCCACGACAGCTGCTCGACGGTGCGGGCCGAATCCTGGACTGCTACTTCCTGCTCGAGCCGGACGGCGTCCCGCAGGAGCAGGGCGAGGGCCATGACGATCAGGTGGCCACCGTCGCCGTGCCCGGGCTGGGGACTCTGGTGTGGATGGGCCGCGGCGAGCAGCCCGAAGCCGCCCTACTGCACCTCATCGCACGCTTCGTGCGCGCGGCGCAGGGAGAACGGGACATCGAGGCCGTGCTGGCCAGGGAACGCGTCGGCCAACTGTTGTCACTGGTCGAACGGCGCATGCTGCTGCCCGACGCGTTGAGTCAACTGATCGAGTGGCCGGGGTTCACTGCCGACGAGGTGACCTGCTCGGCGTGGCCCGCCGGTGCGGGTGCGCTGCTGTCGATGGCACTGCCGGACGCACTGATCGGCGACGCCCCGGATCTGTGCCTGATGTTGACGGTGCAGCCGTTCGACGTCACCGACGATCTCTCTCTGCCGTCCGGTCACTCGGCCGCGGTGGCCATGACGGAGATCGGTTCGGCCATCGCCCAGGCCCGCATCGCGCTGGATCTGGCTCAGTACCGTGGCGGCCACGTCGGCCCCGACCAGTTGAGCACCTTCGAGAGCCTGCTCGAGCAGTTGCCGCTGGCTCAGCTGACCCCGTTCAAGCAGCAGTTGATCGATCCGCTGGCGGAGATGGACCGGGCGCGCGGGACCCAGCACGTCCGGACCCTGCGCGCCTTCCTCGACGCGAACTGCTCGCTGAGCGAGACCGGCAGGGCGCTGTACCTGCACACCAACACGGTGCGGCACCGGCTCGTCCGCATCCAGGAGATCACCGGACGTGATCCCCTCGTGCACTCCGACCAGACCGCATTCGCCATCGGTCTGCACGCCAGCGCCCGCGAGGAACGCGCTCCCCGACTGCACTGACCGCGCCCGTGAACGATGCGCTTAATCGAGTTCGGCTTCCACGAGGCCCCTGACGTGCCATCCTTTCCAGCAGCGAACGTCGCGGCGTGAAGGAGACCGACCGTCATGAGCAGGCTCGACCGCACACCCATCGTCATGGCCGGCGCCCTCGCGGTGTTCGGG
>JAQSXQ010000297.1 GCA_029256565.1 Mycobacterium sp. | reverse complement strand
CGCTCACCGCGCGGTTCCTCTCCGGCGGTACGCAGAACGTCATCTATGAACTCGTTCGGGGCGAACACAGCTGCGTCATCCGGATGCCACCGCCCGGCGCTCCCCCGGACCGCGACAAGGGCATCCTGCGGGAGTGGCGCATCATCGAGGCGCTCGACGGGACCGACGTGCCCCACACCGAGGCGATCGCCGTCTGCGACGACGCGAGCGTGCTCGGCCGGACGTTCTACCTGATGGGCTTCGTCGACGGTTGGTCGCCGATGGACGAACACGGCAGGTGGCCCGCGCCGTTCGACACCGATCTCGAGGCCCGGCCCGGGCTGAGTTACCAACTGGCCGAGGGCATCGCGCTGCTGTCGAAGGTGGACTGGCAAGGCAGGGGGCTGCACGACCTTGGCAGGCCCGACGGCTTCCACGAACGCCAGGTCGAGCGCTGGATCGGCTTCCTCGCACGGATCGCCAACCGCGATCTGCCAGGCCTCGACGTGGCGACGAGCTGGCTTCGGGCCCACCAGCCGCTCGACTTCGTCCCCGGTCTGATGCACGGTGACTACCAATTCGCGAACGTCATGTACCAGCACGGCGCGCCCGCCCGGTTGGCTGCACTCGTCGACTGGGAGATGGGGACGGTCGGCGACCCCAAGCTCGATCTCGGCTGGATGGTGCAGTCGTGGCCTGCCGACACCGACGCCCCGGACGAGTCGGAGATGAGCTACGTCGACATGCGCGGCATGCCGTCACGCGACCAGGTCGTCGCGCACTACGCCGAGGTGTCCGGCCGACAGGTCGACGACCTGGACTACTACCTGGTGCTCGCGAAGTGGAAGCTGGCGATCGTGTTGGAGCAGGGCTTCCAGCGGGCCGGCGACGACGAGAAGCTGCTGGCGTTCGGCCCGGTCGTCACCGACCTGATGGCCTCGGCCGCCGATCTCGCCGAGTCCACCGACTACGCGGGCTGACCCGTGCGCGCTGCGCTGTGTCCTGCCTACGGGCCGCCCGAGGTGGTCAGGGTCGAGGAGCTGCCGTCGCCACGGCTCACCGACGGGCAGGTGTTGGTTCGCGTCGACGCAGCGGCCGTCAACTTCCCCGACGTCCTGCTGATCGCCGGTGACTACCAGGTCAGCGTTCCCGTTCCGTTCGTGCCGGGCAGCGAATTCGCCGGTCGGATCGTCCAGACCCGGGGCGACACCGGTAATTTCACCGTCGGTGACCGGGTGACCGGCACGGGCATGTTCGGCGCGTTCGCCGAGCTGGTCGCCGTGCCCACCGGTGGCCTCGCGCGCATCCCGGCGGGCATCGCCACCGCGGCGGCCGCGGCGTTCGGCGTGGGACACCGCACGGCGTATCACACGCTGCGCTCGGTGGCGGCGATCGAGGCCGGTGACGACCTGGTGGTGCTGGGCGCGGGCGGCGGCGTCGGCCTCGCCGCAGTGCAACTCGGCGTGGCGCTCGGGGCCAGGGTCACCGCGGTGGCATCGACACCGGAGAAGCTGGACGCCGCAGCACGATACGGCGCCACGAACGTCATCGGCCACCGCGACGTCGACCTGCGTGCGGCGTTGCGCGCCGTGCTGCCCGATGGCGCCGCTGCCGTCGTGGACCCGGTGGGCGGCGCCCTGTCCGAGCCCGCCCTGCGGTCGCTGCGTCGAGGCGGCCGCTTCGTCACCGTCGGCTACGCCTCCGGCGAGATCCCGCGCATCCCCCTGAACCTGGTGCTGGTCAAGGGGATTCGCATCGTCGGGTTTCAGTTCCAGGACGTGCCGAGCGACGAGTTCGCCCGCAACGAGGGCGAACTCCAGGAGTTGCTCGCCACGGGCCGGGTGTCGCCACACGTCGGCGCCACGTACCCGCTCGCCGACGCCGCGGCCGCGCTGCGCCACGTCGCCGACGGCCGGGCGATCGGCAAGGTGCTGATCGACGTGAGCGGCGTGGGCTGACGCCGCTCGCGTCGATCAGCCGGCCGTCAGCTCGCCGGAACCAGGTCGGCTGCCACCGACGGCACCGCGGTGACGCCGCACAGGAACGTCTCGGCCCGTCCGATCGCGGTCGCGTCGACGCCCGAGGCTGCGAGCGCCTGCGCCTTGAACGCCCGGGCTGCTGCGCTGAGGTGGTGCTCGACGGATCCGACCGTGGCATCGAGCCGGTCGGGCCAGTCGTCACCCCACAGGGTCACCTCGGTCATGCCGTGATCGAGAGCGTTCATCACGCCCTCGCGCACGCGGGCGTCGGAGGTGAACAGGTTCGCCGAGACCGCAACGGTCTGCGGGTGCGGGCGCTCGGCCCACATCTCGAGGGCCACCTCGAGATCCTGGACCTCGACGCCGAGGATCAACAGCGGCCGCAGGTCCTCGGTACCGGAGATGAGCACCGTGACGTCCCAGCCGGCCATCACGCGATCGACCAGCCAGCCCCCGGCGTGGCTGACCACTTCGGAGACGCTCGCGGCGACGACGTCGAGGCGGTACCTCACGTCGCGCTCCTCGTCCGGCCCGTGGCTGCCGCCGGCGGGGCGAAGTCGCGTGCCAGCGACTCGCCGTACTGCTTGAACACGTCGTTGAGGGGAATCGAAGGGTCGAGCAGCCATGCGGTCTCCATTCCATTGACGAATGCCAAAATCTCGACGGCCTTGATGGCCGGGTCGAAGTCGGTGCGGTACCGCCCGGCGGCCTGACCCCGTCGGATCAGGTCGGCGACGATCTCGACCGCGGCGCGCTGGCGCTGCAGTAGCCGGTCGTGCAACGGCGCGTCGGGCGCGATGTTCTCGATCAGCAGCACCGTGAAGGTGCCCACCAGCTCGGGGGCCCGGTCGAACCGTTCCGCCACCCGGCAGATCTCGGTGACGAGGTCACCGGACCGGTCGGCATGGGTGTCGTCGTCGGCGTCCCGCGCGTCGAGCACGGCGTTGAGCAGCTGTTCCTTGGACTCGAAGTGGTGCAGCAGGCCCGCCGGGCTGACGCCCGCTTCCTTGGCGATCTGGGCGAGGGAGGTGTTGCGCCATCCGTTGCGTGCGAGGAGGCGTTCGGCCACCGAGAGGATCCGTAGCTTGCGGTCGTCACCCTTTGCCAGCAGCGATGCGTACGGCCGCTGTAGCGGTGCCGTCACGTCCTGGGACTGCGTTGCGGCAGACACTGAACCCCTTCGTTCAACCAACCAACTGAACACACAGTAGGTAGGTTTGGCCTGTGTGACAAGGGTCTCAGCGAAACTCGGTTTGGACGCGTGTCACATCGCACGTCCAGGCGCGATTTCGGCGCGGATTCCCGCGTCCGGCGCGGGAAAGCGCGCCGAAATCGCAGTCAGAGGCCGAGCGACTTCGCGATGATGACCTTCATGACCTCGCTGGTCCCGGCGTAGATCCGGGCCACGCGGGCATCGGTATAGAGCCGGGCGATCGGATACTCCATCATGTAGCCGTAGCCACCGAACAGCTGCAGACAGCGGTCGATGACCCGGGCCTGCATCTCGGTGCAGAACAGCTTGACCCGCGCGGCGTCGGGCGCCGACAGCTCCCCGTCGACGTGCAGCGTGACCGCCCGGTCGAGCATCGCCTGGGCCGCCTCGACCTCGGTCGAGCAGGCGGCCAACTCGAACTTCGTGTTCTGGAACGACGCCACCGGGGTGCCGAACGCCTTGCGGCTCTTGGTGTACTCGATCGCCGCGCCGATCGCCGAACGCGCCTGGGCGACAGAACCCACCGCCACGGTCAGCCGCTCCTGCGGCAGGTTGTGCCCGAGGTACCCGAACGCCTCGTCGACCTCGCCGAGCACGTTGCCCGCGGGCACCCGGACGTCGACGAACGACAGCTCGGCGGTGTCCTGGACCTTGCAGCCCATCTTCTCCAGTTCGCGGCCGCGGGTGAACCCCGGCATGCCGTCCTCGACCACCAGCAGCGTCAGCCCCTTGCGCCGGTTGTCCGGATCGGTCGACGTGCGTGCCACCACGATGACCAGGTCGGCCTGCATGCCGCCGGTGATGAACGTCTTGGCGCCGTTGACGATCCAGTGGTCGCCGTCCCGCACGGCCGTGGTCCGCATGCCCGCGAGGTCGGAGCCGGTGCCTGGTTCGGTCATCGCGACCGCGGTCAGCAGTGCACCGCTCGCCAGCCCGGGGAACCACCGCGTGCGCTGTTCGGCGTTCGCGTAGTGCAGGAAGTACGGCAGGATCACCTCGAGCTGTGTCCGCACCGTGGACAGCGTGACGAGCGCCTTCGCCGACTCCTCCTGCAGCACCACGTTGTAGCGGTAGTCGGGCATCCCGCC
>JAQSXQ010000296.1 GCA_029256565.1 Mycobacterium sp. | reverse complement strand
CCTTGACCCTCGATCGCGGCGCGTCGGCGTGGGTCGGGGCCGACGACGGCCCCATCCGGCTGGTCGCCGAACGGCCGAGCAAGCTGTTCCGCGCGACCGTCGGGATCTAGGACGCCGACACCCTGTCGCGCTGCGGTGCCGACCGCAGCGACCGGCGCTTCTCGGCGATCAACAAGCCCATGTTGTGCCGGATCGTGCGGCCGAGCGTGCGCGCGTCCGGGACCATGTAGAGGCTGTCCAACAGGCTGAAGCGGCGCAGGAACCACTCGGCGAGATCGGCCTCCGTCTCGGCCGCACCGAGGAACTGGTCGAACAGCTTGCCCACCCTGATGTACCACCAGGGCACGTGCTCGGCGGTGGCGTTGTGCAACGCGAGGTCGCCGACGGCGTTCATCGTCCACACCGGCCACGTCGTCTTCTTCGTCGCGCGGAACAGCCTCGCTGCCATGTCCTGCTCGCCGGACTCCAACACCGCCCGCAGATTGCGCGCCTGGATCGACGTCATGGTCATGCCCTGGCCGTACGTCGGGTTGAAGCTCACCACGGCGTCGCCGAACGGGATGATGCCCGTCGGGAAGCGGTCCATCTTGTCGTAGCGTCGCCACCGGCTGGTCGGGTACTTGTGGAAGGCCATCTCGCCGATGGGCTCCCCGCTGCGCAGCGCCGCGCTGATGTGGGGCGGGAGCAGGGTGTCGGCGAGATCGTAGATCTCGGCCAGGTTCTGCGGCGGCGGCACCTTGCCGGTTCCGAACGTCGTCACGCTCCAGTTGCCGTCCTCGTAGAGGAGCATGCCGAGACCGACGGGATGGTCGTGGGACGCGCCGGCCACCACGACCTTCTCCTTGATGACGCCTTCGGGTATGTGCACCTGGTGCGTCGCATAGTCGATGCCGACGTCGACGGTGTCCTCGGCCGGCCGGCCGAATCCCCACTGGTCCAACCAGACCGGTAGCCGGGTGCCACGGCCCGTCGCGTCGACCACCAGGTCGGCGGGTACCGCGCTGGCCTCGTCGCCGGCCTGCAGCAGTACACCGGTCACGCGCTCCCTGGCCGCGTCGTACCGGGGTTCGGCGACGCTGGTCTTGACCAGCTCGACGTTCGGGATCGCCAACGCTCGCTTGCGAATCTGCCACTCCAGGTGCGGCCGGCTCGGCACGTACGCGGTGAACTCGCGCTTGAGCGTCGTCTTCGTTCCGAGCACGTGGCCGGCTGCACCGAAGTGGATGCAGTCGGGCCGGTTCTCCAGCATCGGTACGCCCGCGGCGACCATGTCGTCGAGCAACCCGGGAAACAGGTCCTCGAATTCGGCGGCCCCGCGTGCCATCAGCAAATGCACGTGGCGGCCCTGCGGTACCGCGGTCCGGTTTGCCGGGCCGTCGGGCAGCTCGTCGCGTTCGTAGATGGTCACCCGCTCGTAGGTGTCCGACAACACTCGAGCCGCGCACAGTCCCGCGAGGCTCGCACCGATCACAATCGCCTGTTTGCCCATGACTGCGACGGTACTGGGTATGGTCCCCGTCACACGAACCATGGAGGAGCTCCGAATATGACGGATCGGTGGCGTATCAAGTCGGTCGAGCAGTCGATTGCCGACACCGACGAACCGGACACCCGTCTACGCAAGGACCTCACGTGGCGTGACCTCACGGTCTTCGGGGTGTCGGTCGTCATCGGGGCCGGCATCTTCACGATCACCGCGTCGACGGCGGGCGATCTCACCGGCCCGGCGATCTCGATCTCGTTCGTCATCGCCGCCGTCACCTGCGGGCTGGCGGCGCTCTGCTACGCCGAATTCGCCTCGACCGTGCCGGTGGCAGGCAGCGCCTACACGTTCTCCTATGCCACCTTCGGCGAGTTCACGGCATGGATCATCGGCTGGGACCTGATCCTGGAGTTCGCGGTTGCCGCAGCCGTGGTCGCGAAGGGCTGGTCGTCCTATCTCGGCACGGTCTTCGGCTTCTCGGGCGGCACGGTCGATCTCGGCCCCGTCACGCTGGACTGGGGCGCACTGATCATCATCGGCGTGCTCTGCCTGCTGCTGGCGCGGGGCACCAAGCTCTCGTCGAACTTCAGCGCCGTCGTCACCGCGATCAAGGTGACGGTGGTACTCCTCGTGGTCATCGTCGGCGCGTTTTACGTCAAGGCGGCCAACTACAGCCCGTTCATCCCGCCCGCGGAGACCAACGCCGATACCGGATCGGGCATCGACCAGTCGGTGTTCTCGCTGATCACCGGCGCCGAGGGCAGCACCTACGGCTGGTACGGCCTGCTCGCGGGTGCGTCGATCGTGTTCTTCGCCTTCATCGGCTTCGACATCGTCGCCACCACCGCGGAGGAGACCAAGAACCCGCAGCGCGACGTGCCGCGCGGCATCCTGTACTCGCTGGCGATCGTCACGTTCCTCTACGTCGCGGTGTCGGTCGTGCTGTCGGGGATGGTGCCCTACACGGATCTGACCACCGGCCCCGACGGTCAGGCGAACCTGGCCACGGCCTTCACCGCCAACGGGGTCGATTGGGCAGCCACGATCATCTCGATCGGTGCTCTCGCAGGCCTCACCACCGTGGTGATGGTCCTGCTGCTGGGACAGATCAGGGTGCTGTTCGCGATGTCGCGTGACGGTCTGCTGCCGCGTCAGCTGGCGAAGACCGGGTCGCACGGCACGCCGGTGCGGATCACGGTGGTCGTCGGCCTCGTCGTCGCGCTCGCCGCCTCGGTGTTCCCGATCGAACGCCTCGAGGAGATGGTGAACGTCGGCACGCTGTTCGCGTTCGTCCTGGTCTCGGCCGGGGTGATCGTGCTGCGGCGGACGCGGCCCGATCTGCCGCGGGGGTTCCGTGCCCCGTTCGTGCCGGTGCTGCCGATCGTGTCGATTCTCGCCTGCCTCTGGCTGATGCTGAACCTCACCGGGCTCACGTGGATCCGGTTCGGCATCTGGATGGTCATCGGCGTCGTCGTCTACCTGCTCTACGGCCGCAGGCACTCGCTGCTCGGCCGCCGCGAGGCCGCCGCCGCTCCGACGAAGTAACCCTGCCCCGGGGTCCCCGCCTCCTTCCCGCCGAGACTGCTGGCAGAACGCCTTTCACCTCCGAAACGCGATCTCCCAGCAGTCTCGGCGTCGTTGTGGCCTCGAAGTGGTTTACAAAACATGTCTCCGTGTCTAGACAGGTGACAAATCTGCCCCTATAGTCAACACAGACAGTGATGGCTCTCACATGGAGGTGAACTAGCTGTGACTACGCAGATCGATCCGAATGCGAACGTCCCGGTGGACCAGTGGCGCGACAAGAAGCGCTACCTGTGGCTGATGGGCTTGATCGTGCCGACCGCGGTGCTGGTGATGCTGCCGGTCGTGTGGGCGCTCAACCAGCTCGGCTGGCACGCGGCGGCGCAGGTCCCGTTCTGGATCGGGCCGATCCTGGTGTACGTCGTACTACCGCTGCTCGACCGGAAGTTCGGACCCGACGGCGAGAACCCGCCCGACGAGGTGGTCGCGCGACTGGAGAACGACAAGTACTACCGCTGGTGCACCTACAGCTTCATCCCGTTCCAGTACCTCACCGTCGTCATCGGCGCCTACCTCTTCACGGCCTCGGATCTCGGCTGGCTCGGGTTCGACGGCTCACTGAGCTGGCCGGCGAAGATCGGTCTCGCACTGTCGGTGGGCATGATGGGCGGCGTCGGCATCAACACCGCGCACGAACTGGGCCACAAGAAGGACTCGCTCGAGCGGTGGTTGTCGAAGATCACGCTGGCCCAGACCTGCTACGGGCACTTCTTCATCGAGCACAACCGCGGCCATCACGTCCGGGTCGCCACGCCGGAGGACCCCGCGTCGGCGCGGTTCGGCGAGACGTTCTGGGAGTTCCTGCCCCGCAGCGTGTGGGGCAGCCTGAAGTCGTCGTGGGAGCTGGAGGCGCAGCGGTTGCGCCGGCTCGACAAGAGCCCGTGGCACTGGTCGAACGACGTGCTGAACGCCTGGGCGATGTCGGTGGTGCTCTACGGCTCACTCATCGCGGTGTTCGGTCTCGCGCTGATCCCGTACGTGGTGATCTCCGCGGTGTTCGGGTTCGCACTGTTGGAGACCGTGAACTACCTCGAGCACTATGGGCTGCTCCGGCAGAAGACCGCGAGCGGGCGCTACGAGCGCTGCGCGCCCCAGCACAGCTGGAATTCCGATCACCTGGTGACCAACCTGTTCCTCTACCACCTGCAGCGGCACAGCGATCACCACGCGAACCCCACCCGCCGCTACCAGACGCTGCG
>JAQSXQ010000295.1 GCA_029256565.1 Mycobacterium sp. | reverse complement strand
CGCGCAGCGGTGGGTGCAGCGGTGCCATTGAGGTCGGCGATGACCACCTGGGCGGCGTTGTGTCCGTTGGCTCCCATCACACCGCCACCCGGGTGGGTTCCCGACCCGCAGAGGTAGTAGTCGGCAACGGGGGTGCGGTAGTCGGCCAGCTCGGGGGTGGGTCGGTTGTTGAAGAGCTGGTCGAAGAACATGGCGCCATGGAAGATGTTGCCGCCAGTCAAGCCGTAATCACGCTCGAGATCCTTGGGGGTGATGATGACCCGCTCGAGGATGTGGCCGCGCAGGTTAGGGGCGTAGCGGAACAGCACCTCGAGCACGCGATCGGCCCACTCGTCGCGGATGGTGTCCCAGTCGGTGCCTGCCAGCTCGAACGGGAGCTGTTGCACGCCAAGGGTCATGGTGTGCTTGCCCGCGGGCGCCAACGACGAGTCGTGCGTGGACTGGATGACGGCTTCGATGACGAAGTCGTCGGGGATCTCGCCGCGCCGCTCTGCCTCCCAGGCCCGCTCGAAGTTCTCGATGGATGCGCCCATGATCGCCTGGGCCTGGTGCTGTGGCCCGAATTCACCTGCGGGAAAACCGATGTAGTCGGGCAACTCGTCGATGAGCAGGTGGATGCGAGCCATCGAACCGCGGGCGTCGTAGTCCTCGAGCTTCGCCGTGAGTTTGGCGTCGATGGCACCGGCAGGCAGGAGCTGCAGCATGGAGCGCTGCGGGTCGGCGTTGGAGATGACCGTGCGTGCCGAGATGATCTCGCCGCTGACCAGTTCGACGCCGGACGCTCGACCCCGATCGACGACGACCTTCTCGACTGGCGAGTTCAGCCGGATCTCGGTGCCGTGGGCCTCGGCGCTGCGGGCCATGGCTTGGGTGATCCCACCCATGCCGCCCTTGACGAAGCCCCACTGCCCGAGGGTGCCCTTGAATTCTCCGACGGAGTGGTGCCCGTAGACGTAGCCCGTGCCCGGCGTCGACGGCCCGCCCCACACCGAGATCATCCCGAAGAAGGTGAAGAGGCCCTTGATGTGCTCGTTCTCGAAGTACCGGTCGAGCAGGTCCTTGGTGGACAGCAACACCATCTCGTTGAACAGGTCTTCGGCGCCGGCGGCCTCGAACGCGGCCAGCACCTGCGAGCGGCTCGGCGCCGGGGACATGAGGAACGGCGTGAGGATGGAGGCGAACTTCTTCACGCGCAGACCGAAGTCCAGGAACGCACCGGCGTCGGTCTTGGAGAACTTCTCGATCTCCTTGAGCGTCTTGTCCATGTCCTTCCAGACGAACAGATGGCTGCCGTCGGGGAAGATGCTGACCTCGTTGGCCTCGGTCTGGTACATCTCCAGGCCGTACCGCTCCAGTTCGAGGTCGGCGATGATCTCGGGTCGCAGCAGGCTGGCGATGAACGCACACGACGACCAGGTGGCACCGGGGATGAGTTCCTCGCTGGTACAGGCGCCACCGACGACGTCGCGGGCTTCGACGACGAGGACCTTCTTGCCTGCCCGGGCGAGGTAGCCAGCGGTGATCAGGCCGTTGTGCCCGGCTCCGATGACGATCGCGTCGTAGGTGGTGGTGTTGGTCATCGAGATTCTCCAGGAACGAGGTGGGTGAAGTAGGTCCGTACGGTGGCCGGGTCGACGAGTTCGTCGAAGCCGTCGGTGACGGGCTTCATCGTCGGGTGGGTGTCGCGTAGCTCCTCCCACGCGGCCCAGTCCGTGACCTCCATGACTTCCAAGATGTCGGCGGGAGCCCCGTCGGGTGCTTCGTCGACTCGATAGGCGTCGAACCGCCGGACGACGTCGCCGTGGGCCAGGCACGTCGGCCGGTCGACTTCGGTGGAGAAGCGTTCGAAGTCCGCCGGGTCCACGCCGGGCAGCATCGAGAACAGGTTGACCGCCACTACCGGGCGGCTGGTTGACGTCATCGCGGGGACTCCAACGTGGTTGTGAGAAGGAACGTTTGGTCAGGACTCGAGGTTGATCATGATGTGCTTGATCTCGGTGTACTCCTCGACGGAGTAGATCGACATGTCGTTGCCATGGCCGGACTGCTTGAAGCCACCGTGCGGCATCTCCGACACGATCGGCAGGTGGTCGTTGATCCATACGGTGCCGAACTGGAGCTTGCGGGCGGCGCGCATCGCGCGGCCGACGTCGCGGGTGAACACCGATGCAGCCAAGCCGTATTCGACGTCGTTGGCCCATGCGAACGCCTGCGCCTCGTCGGTGAACCGGGTGGTCGTGACGACCGGGCCGAAGACCTCCCGCTGCACGATCTCGGAGTCTTGGGCGGCGTCGACGACCAGGGTTGGCTTGTACCAGAAGCCGGGGCCGGTGCCGAGCCCGCCGACGGCGAGAGCGGCCGGTCCGGTGGCAGTGGCCCGGTCGACGAACCCCGCGACGCGGTCGCGTTGGCGTTCGGAGATCACCGGGCCCATTTCGGTGGACTCGAGTTCCGGGTTGCCCATGGCGACCTTCGAGACCGCGCGGGTGAGTTCGGTGACGAACTCGTCGTAGATGCCGTCGGCGATGTACACCCGCGAGGCGGCCATGCAGTCTTGCCCGGAGTTGCCGTAGCCGCCCTCGCAGATCTTTGTGATCGCCAGTTCGACGTCGCAATCGTCGAACACCAAAACCGGTGCCTTACCGCCCAATTCGAGGTGCAGGCGCTTGAGGTTGTCGGCGCCGGCACGGGCGACGAGCTTGCCGGTGTTCGTGTCGCCGGTCAGCGAACTCATCCGTACCCGCGGGTGTGACGTCAGCGCGGCACCGACGGTGTCGCCGTGACCGGTGACGACGTTGAAGACGCCGGGCGGGAAGAGGTCTGCCGCGAGTTCGGCCAACCGCAGCGTGGTCAGTGGAGTCTGCTCACTGGGCTTGAGCACCAGCGTGTTTCCGGTCATCAAGGCCGGGCAGATCTTCCAGATCGCCATGACCAGTGGGAAGTTCCAGGGTGCGACGCTGCCCACGACGCCGAGCGGATCTCGCCGAATGATGCTGGTGTGCGTGGGGGAGTACTCACCGGCGGCGCGGCCCTCGAGCACCCGGGCGGCGCCGGCGAAGAAGCGCATGTTGTCCACGCCGAAGGGAACCTCGTCGCGGGCCACCGCGATCGGCTTGCCGACGTTCTTGGACTCCAGCTGCGCGAACTCCTCGGCGTGCGCCTCCAGCCGGTCGGCCAGCTTCAGCAGCAGTTCCGCGCGTTTCCCTGGCGGCGTGGCGGCCCACGGGTCGAAGGCCTCCTCCGCTGCGGTGACGGCGCGGTCTACGTCGGTCGCGTCGCCGAGGGGAACGGTCGCGATGCGTTCGTTGGTGGCCGGGTTGATGACCGCTTCGGTTGCGCCGGTGGCGGCGGCGACGTGTTCGCCCGCGACGTACATGAGGTGGCCGTCTGCCATGTGAGGTATCTCCCGACTGGAGCCGACGACCTTCGCAGGCCGTTCATGTCCAAGTGTTGAACAGTTGACATGGAGGACTTAAGCACAGGCCAACGGAGTGCGCAAGACAACGGGGCGAACCCGCAGTGGGGCTGGAGTCGGAGCCGACTGGCGGAAAGCCGTGGCTAGCCGGCCGTCCGGACGGCCAAGATCTTGCGTACCTCGTCGCGATTCTCGGTGATGATCTCGGCGATCGTGGTGCGTGCCAGCTCGGGGTCGCGTGACGCGAACGCCGTCACGATCCGCTGATGCTCCTCTTCGAGGGTCGAGCCGCTCTCGTACTCGTGGTGGTCCAACGACAGGATGAGCAGGAAGTACCGGAGGTCACCGAGCAGCTCGTCGTAGAACTTGTTGAGCCGCGGACTGTTCATCAAGCCGACGATCGCGCGGTGAATGGCCAGGTCCTTCTCGACGATGGTGCGCGGATCCTCGGTCTTCATCGCCACTTTGAGGGCGTCCATCGCCTCGGTCAGCGGCGTCAGGTCCGTGTCGTAGTCGACCGACGCGGCGGCGGCCGTCTCCAGGTGAAGCCGCGCCCGATAGATGTCGAGGACCTCCTCGTCGGAGGGGTCCCAGACCGCCAGGCCGCGGTTGAAGACGTACCGAACCAGTCCCGTTCCCTGGAGGAGTCGCACGGCTTCGCGAACCGTGTTGCGCGAGATCTTCAGTTGATCGGCGATGACGCTCTCCCGGATGCGCTCGCCCGGCTTGAGTTCTCCCTCGAGGATCATGTCCATCAGTCCATCGGCGATCTGCTGCGCACTGCTGCGCCCGACTATCTGGATGCGATCAGCCACGGACATGGTGGCAGCGTACAACTGTTCCACAACGCGCATGGCTGACATC
>JAQSXQ010000294.1 GCA_029256565.1 Mycobacterium sp. | reverse complement strand
TCGCGGTGTTCGACACCGCGTACTTCCACGACCTGCCGGACTCGGCGTCGGCCTATGCGATCGACCGGGAGGTTGCGGCCCAGTGGCACATCCGCCGCTACGGCTTCCACGGCACCTCGCACCAGTTCGTCAGCGAGCAGGCCGCCGAGTTCCTCGGGACGCCGTTGACGTCGCTCAACCAGATCGTGCTGCACCTCGGCAACGGCGCATCCGCCTCGGCCATCGCCGGCGGCAGGCCGATCGACACGTCGATGGGCCTCACCCCGATGGAGGGCCTGGTGATGGGGACGCGCTCCGGCGACGTCGATCCCGGTGTGCTCGTGTACCTCTGGCGTACGGCCGGGATGAGCATGGAGGACATCGAGACCATGCTGAACAAGCGCTCGGGCGTGCGGGGGTTGGGCGGCCAGATCGACTTCCGGGAACTGCACCGCATGATCGACGCCGGCGACGACGACGCGCGCCTGGCCTACGACGTGTACGTCCACCGGCTGCGCAAGTACATCGGTGCCTATCTGGCGCTGCTCGGGAACACCGACGTGATCACGTTCACCGCGGGCGTCGGGGAGAACGACGCGCTGGTCCGCCGGGATGCGTTGAGTGGGCTGGCGCCGCTCGGCATCGAACTCGACGAGCACCTCAACGACAGCCCCGCCCGCGGCGCGCGGCGGATCTCGTTCGAGACGTCACCGGTCACGGTGCTCGTCATCCCCACCGACGAAGAACTCGCGATCGCCAGGGCGTGTGCCGAGGTGGTCGGCTAGTCGCGGACCCAGACCGCGACGAAGTTCACCGGGATGCCGGTGCGCGCGGCGATGCACTCGGCTGCGGCAGCCTCGGCGTCGGCGCGGTGGTCGACGTGCAGGACCGCGTCGATCTCGGGAATCTCGACGGCCCACAGGAAACCGTCGCGGGTGACGTAGACCTCGAACAGCTGACCCGTCATGGGGCGCAGTGGGCGACGGCGAAGCTGGGAACGTACTGGGCGAGTGCGGTGAGCGACGGTCGCGCGCATGAAGTGCTTCCTCGATGAAGGATTGGGCCGCGCGCAAAGATACTGCGTCTACTCCGGTGACGCCAAATCAGAAGGTGCTCATCGGCCGAACGCTGTTCGCCAGGTCCACCAGCGCGTACCGGTGTGCTTGGGAGGGCGCCAATCTGGCCAATCCGCGCAACGATGCCTCGACGCCGAGTTGCAACCCATGCTCGGTGAACGGGAAGCCAAGAATGTGGTTCGTGCTGGCCTCGTTCTCGGCCAACCAGTCCATCGCGGTGCCCAGCACCAGCGCGCGGATCTGCAGCACGCGCGGCTCGGTCTCGGGCAGTGCCTCGACGCGGCGGGCGGCATCGCGGATCTGCTGCTCGGTCACCTCACTGCCCGAGCGGCCCGACAGCAGCGTCACCGCACTGGTCAGCCGGGCCGTGGTGAAGTGCCTCGACGTCGGCGGCACCTGATCCAGCGTCTTGACCGCGGCTTCGCGCTGACCCGACGACGACTGCGCCCTCGCCAACCCGAAACCGGCGGAGATGACGCCGTTGTCGGTGTTCCACACCGTCTTGTAGAAGCCCTGCTCGTCCGAGTCGCCCGAGAGTTCGGCCGTGGCGGCGAGCGCGAGCTTGGGTGCCAGCTCGCCGGGCAGCGTGTCGAGCACGTCGCTGAAGTGCTTGGTCGCGGCGTCGTAGTCGGCCGAGAGTAGTTGCGCCACACCGCGGAACCACGCCAGCCGCCATCGCCAGCCCACCCGCTCGGCGAGGTCGTCGAGCTTGCGGGTGGCCTTCGCGACGTCGCCGAGGTCGAGCAGCGCGCGCACCTCCATCAGGGGCAGTTCGACGGACTCCGACAGGTCGATGGCCTCACCCGACTCGAGCGTGCCGTGCCGCGCAGCGCGCAGCGAGTCGAGCGTCTGCACCGGCTGGCTGAGCACCGTCGCCGACAGCACCGTCGCACCGATGTCGGCGGGATCGACCATGGGCACCGGCAGCGCCCGGACGATCTCCTGCGCGGTCAGCTTCTCCGAGTGCACCTGACCGTCGAGGTAGACGTCGGTGTGGGCGACCAGCAGGTCGATGCCGAACGTGGATCGCGACGGGCTGAACACCGTCGACAGGCCTGGCCGCGGCACGCCGGTGTCCTTCGCGACCACCTCGCGCAGCACGCCGAGCAACTGGCCCGACATCTCCTCGGCGCTGGCGAACCGGCGCCGGGGGTCGGGGTCGGTGGCGCGGTGCAGCAGCCGGCAGAACGAGTCGTACTGCGCGAGAACGGGATCGTCGTCCGGGAGCCCGTCGACGTAGCGGCCGTTGCGCGTCTTGAGGTCGAGGGTCAGCGCGGCCAGGGTGCGGCCCACGGTATAGATGTCGGTGGCCACCGTCGGGCCCGTCCTGACGATCTCCGGCGCCTGGTAACCCGGTGTGCCGTAGAGGAATCCGTAGGAGTTGACCCGCGACACCGCGCCGAGGTCGATCAGCTTGAGCTGCGACTCGGTGAGCATGATGTTCTCGGGCTTGAGGTCGTTGTAGACCAGCCCGCTCGAGTGCAGGAACCCCATCGCGGGCAGGATCTCCAGCATGTAGCCGATGGCCTGCGACACCGGAAGCTTCTGCCCCTTCGGCGGTTTGAGCGATCGGCCGCCGACGTACTCCATCACGATGTAGCCGACGGGATCGCCGTGCTTGTCGGCGTGCTCGACGAAGTTGAAGATCTTGACGATCGCGGGATGGGTCACCTCGGCGAGGAACTGCCGCTCTGCCATCGCGATCGCCTGCGCCTCGGCGTCGCCGGCGTGCACCAGACCCTTGAGCACCACGGGACGATCGTTGACGTTGGTGTCGAACGCCAGGTAGATCCAGCCGAGACCGCCGTGCGCGATGCAGCCCTTGATCTCGTACTGGTCGGCCACCATGTCGCCCGGAACCAGTTGCGGCAAGAACGAATACGGGCTCCCGCAGTGCGGGCACCAGCCCTCGGACAGCGCATCGCCATCGGACGACGAGCGGCCCACCGGCCTGCCGCAGTTCCAGCAGAACCGCTTGTGCTCGGCGACCACCGGGTTCTTCATCAGGGCTTCGAGCGGATCTCGCTCGTGCACCCTGGGGACCTCGACGAGCCCGCCGCCAAGCCTGCGGGTGGGCGACCAGCGGCGCGTCATCGCGGTTGTCTGGTCGCGGGGTTCGGTCTCGGCGGTGTCGACCGACATGCCGACCGAGTCGTCGAAGTTGGGCCGGAACACCGCCTGGGTCGCGGCGGGGCGCACGGTGGCCAGCGAGTCGTGGGCCATCGGATCGGCAGGCTGGGTGCCGGGATCGGTGTCCGCGTCGTCTTCGGTCGTGGACATCAGCGCTCGTACCTCGGGGAAGGTGGCGAGGGTGCCGGACCCAGCACGGTCAGCCACTTGCGGTACAGCGTGTTCCACGTGCCGTCGCGCCGGATGCGTTCCAGGGTGCCGTTCACGAACCGGACCAGGTTGTCGTTGCCCTTGTTGATGCCGATGCCGTAGGGCTCCTCGTTCATGCTCGGCCCGATGATGTGCAGGTACGGATCCTGGGCCACCAGGCCCGCCAGGATCGTGTCGTCGGTGCTGACCGCGTCGACCTGACGCTGCTGCAGCGCGACCAGGCAGTCCGCCCACGTCACCGTCTCGACGACCATGGGCGGCGGGTTGATCTCGCGCACCCGTTCCAGCGACGTGGTGCCCTTCACCGCGCACACCCGCCTGCCCGACAGGTCGGACGCCTTGGCGATGGGGGAGTCGCGCGGCGCGAGGATGCGCTGGTTGGCCGACAGGTACTCGGTCGAGAAGTTGACCAGCAGCTTGCGCTCGCAGGTGATGCTCATGGTCTTGACCACGATGTCGACCTGGTTGTTCTGCAGCGCGGCGATGCGGTCGGCCGACGACAGGATGCGGTACTCGACCTGCGACGGGGTGCCGAAGATGTCGCGTGCGACCTCGCCGGCGATGTCCACGTCGAAACCGGTGATCTCACCGGTGATCGGGTCCCGGAAGCTGAACAGGTTGCTGCCGATGTCGAGGCCGACGATGAGCCTGCCGCGGTTGCGGATGTTCTGCACGGCCTCGTCGGCCTGCGACGTCGTCGGGAACGGGCGCAGGCTCGCCGTGCAGTCGTCCTCCTCCGGCGCGGGCATGCGCGCTGCCTGCGGTGGGGCCTCGACCATGCCCGAGGGGGTGGGCGGGGCCAGTGTCACGCCGGGCGTGTCGATCGCCGGGGCGGTCTCGCTGCAGCCGACGAGCGTCGCCGCGACGGCCAGACCGGCGAGCAGC
>JAQSXQ010000293.1 GCA_029256565.1 Mycobacterium sp. | reverse complement strand
ACGCGTGCGGCGCTGCTCAGCCCGCGACGTATCGGCTCGATGTCGGGGAAGCTGAATGGGTCTCCGTCCGCGCCGAGGATGAGTACCGGCGCGGTCACTCCCCCGATGCGGTCCTCCATCGTGTACCGCGCACACGCCAGGTGGCCTTCCAGCGGGTCGACGCCCGGCGCCAACGCGTCACGGATGAAGCGGTTGAGGATGTCTGGCCGGTCCTCGGGATAGTACGGGGCTCGTTGCGACCACAACGTGATGAGATGTCCTCCGTCGCCGTCGGTTTCGGCGTCGTCGACGCCCGGCCCGCCGGCATGACCTTCGCGGTACTCCGGGCCGGTGTACGACGGCGACGACAGCACGACCGCGTCAACCCGTTCGGCGGCAGCCGCGGCGACCTCGATCGCCACCACCGCCCCCGTGTGGTGCCCCATCACGGCAAAGTGCTTGATTTCCAAGGTATCTGCCAACGCCAGGACACCGGCGGCATACTGCTCGATCGTGTGCGGGCCCCGAGGCTTGGCGGACTGGCCAAAGCCGTACATGTCCATCGCCACCACACGGTAACCGCCGGCGAGCAGTGGCAGCAGTTCGGCGAACTCGTCGTGCGAGCGCGGTGTCTGATGCAGCGCGATCACGGTCGTGTCCCCGTGGCCCGCCTCGGCATAATGCAACTGACCTAGCGGGGTGTCGGCATAGCCCATCCGGACGGTCACGGCGTCCGCAGGGTCGGAAAGGTCAGTCGACAAGGGTCCTCCCCATGTTTCGGTACGCCTCGGGGCGCGTCGACCGTGCCCGCAGCGCCACGAGTAGCGCCACCGCCACCGTGACGATGTGCAGCAGGGGCAGGCTGTTGATCACCATCGAATTGGTACCGGTGATGGCCGGGAAGTTCGACAGCGCGAAGTAGGTGACGGCACCGAATCCGATCATCGCCAGCCCCGGTGCGACCGTGTATGCCCAGCCAAAGCGCTTCTGCCGCGCGAAGAACACGATCACTGCGAGCGACGTCGTGGTGATCAGAACCATCAGACCGACCGCCCCGAACCCGGTCATTGCCGCCGAAAGGTTCGTCAGCGGATCAAGGCCGGCTACGGCGAATCCGATCACCACGAGCGCCTCGGCGGCGAATCCGCTGGCGCCGGCTACCGTCGGCGACTGGAACCGCGGGTGCAGGGTCCGCAGCGGACGGGGCAGGAAGCCGTCCCGGCCGAGGGCGAACATGTAGCGTGACGCCGCGTTGTGGAACGCCAGCATGCCGGCGAAACAACTGGTGACGATCAGAAGCTCGAGGATGCTGGTCCACGCCGAACCCACGAACTGATCACTCAGGTCGAAGGCGAAGGTGCCGGGGCTGGCGGATGCGGCGGCGACCGCATCGCCGGAGCTGGCCAGGAACGCCCACGACGTCAGCACGAAGAACAGGCCGATGCACCCCATCGCGATGTAGGTGGCCCGCGGAATCGTCCGCTCGGGGTCCTTCGCCTCCTCGGCGTAGATGGCGGTGCCCTCGAACCCCTGATAGCAGGAGAACGCGAAGATCATTCCCACGCCGACCACGCCGGGGACGAATACCTGCTCGGGGCTAAAGGAGCTGATCGACAGACTGCCGAGGCCGTTCTTCGCGATGATCGCGACGTCGAGTACGAGCACGACGATCAATTCGAGGACGAGGGCGACACCCAGCACGCCCGCGGCTAGCGTGATCTTGAAGTAGCCCAAGACGAATGCCGCGACGAGACCGATCAAGGTGTAGACCCACCACGGGATGTCGACTCCGGTGAACGTGGTCACGGTGCCGGACGCAAAGAAGCCCATGGCGCCGCCGGTAGCCGCGGCCAGCGCCAGGTAGGCGGTGGTGGCGATGTAGGCGCCCGCGAGGCCGATCGGCCGGCCGAGACCACGCACGATATAGGCGAAGAACGCGCCGGCGTTGTGGACGTGCGGAACCATTCGGGTGAAGCCGACGGCGAACAGCAGCATGATCGCCATGACGAACACGTACATCCCGGGGGTGCCAACCCCCACGCCCAGACCAAGGGCGAGGGGAAGGATGGCGACCGCACCGCCCGCGGGAGCGACCGTCGCCATCACCATGAAGACGATGTGGGCAACGTTGAGGCTGCCCTTCGCAAGTTCCGTCTCACCTACCTTCGGTGGCTGACCGGTGTCTACTCGTTCTGCCATGGGAGAACCCCTCTCCTTGAACGGCTTTGGGGCCGCAACGGTGATGACGCACAAATTCTGGGCTCAGTGTGCGAACAAGATCGTGGACTGACCAGTTCCCGGTCCGCTCACCGATACGTCGTGGAGTCAAGATCATGACAACCCCAACAGTGCGACGCCGACGAAGGCGACGACCGCACCGACCTGCTGCACCCGGCGCATCCGTTCGTGGAGCACCCAACGGGCCAGAAGCACCGTGACCACGGGATAGAGGGACGCCAAGACTCCCACCAGGCTGACGTAGCCGAGCGTGGTGGCCCGTGCCAAAAGCAGCAGGCCGACGACATCGACCGCGCCGATGAGAATCGCCGTGCGGGCGAGCCATAGTCGAGGGACTTCGTCGATCGCGCGGCGGTCTCGCAGCACGAAGGGAAGCGCAAGGATCACGATCGTCAGCTTGAGAACGACGACGGTCCAGACGACCCCACCCGGGGCAGCTTCGGCGACGAAGGCGGTGGTCGCTCCGAACCCGACGCCGGCACCGGCGGCGAGCACGAGCGAGCGGGCCGCCACCGGCCCGGAGAGCTCAGGCCCTGACGCCATCACCACCCCGACGATGCCGAGAGCCGCGCCGCCGAGGGCCAGCAGCCCGGGTGCCTCACCGAGGTGAATGATCCCCCACGCCACCGGAACTAGCACACCGAGCGCGCTGACCGGGGCGACTACGCCCATGGTTCCAGTCGACAACGCCGAGTAGAACGCCACCAGTCCGAGCATCATGCAGACGCCCGCGCCGACGGCCCACACCAAGTCGGCCGGGTTGTTGCTGCCGGGCGAAGCGACGAGCAGTGCCGCGACGGCGATCGCCAGACCTGCCAGTTGCGACAGCGCGACCACGACGACGGCGGGCGTGCGCCTGCTCGCGACCCCGCCCGCGAAGTCGGCCAACCCGCCGCAGACCGAGGCGAGTAACGCCAGCAGCACTGCCATGTCCACCTCTCGTGGAGCAGATCCTTCCCGAGGATTTCGAAGTCGCGTTACCGATCACATTCGATCAGCCATCACGAGAACGTAACCGAGACCGTTCCCAAACCGCTGAGGGTAGCGCTCACGTGCTGTCCCGCCATGACTGCCGACATCGGCCCCAGTGCCCCGGAGAGCACGACTTGGCCTGCGCGTAGCGGATTGCCAAATGCCCGCGCCGTCCGCGCGAGCCACACCACTGCTTCCACTGGGTCACCGAGACAGGCCGTGCCGCTGCCCTGCGAAACCAGCCGATCGTCGACCGACATCGTCATCTCCACTTCTTGCGGAATCACCTCCTCGAGGGTGGCACGGCGCTGGCCGAGCACATAGACGCCCGCCGAGGCGTTGTCGGCCACCGTGTCGCTGAAAGCGATGTCCCAGTCCATGATTCGACTGCCACAAACTTCAATGGCCGCGACTGCGAATGCGGTTGAGGATCTCACTTGCTCGGCGTCAAGCGGGCCGTCTTCGAGATCCTCGGCAAGGACGAACGCCACCTCCGCCTCGACTCGGGGTTGGCTGACGCAACCCGCGGCAACCGTGTCACCGTCGCGGTAGGCCATCGAGTCGAACAGCACGCCGAAGTCGGGTTGGTCGACCCCAAGCTGCCTCTGCACGGCCTGCGACGTCAGTCCAATCTTGCGGCCGATCACTTTCGCACCCGCCGCAATGCGATGTGACGTCACGGCGTCCTGGACAGCGTAAGCGGCGGCCAGATCGTCACGACCGATCAGGTCGCGGACGGGGCTGCACGGCTCCCCGGTGGCGGCGGCGCGCTCGAGCCGGCGTGCGGCGGCCTTGATTGCTTCCTGGCTCACGGTCATTCCGACACCCTTGCGGGCATGCGGTTTCCGGTGACGAGTACGTCTCGCTCAGCGGTACCTCCACAGCACGGTCCGTGTCCTACCGAACCGTCAGCGCTAACACCAACCTACCGGCTCCGCCACCGAGAATCCGGCGCTTCGGCGTTCACACGACATTAGAATTGCTAATTCTGCCTGAATATCATTAGCTGTACTTGAGGCGCCCGGAGACCTACCGTCATCCACATGGCTTCACCTGTGTTCATCGGTTTCCTCACCACCATGGCGTTGATCG
>JAQSXQ010000004.1 GCA_029256565.1 Mycobacterium sp. | reverse complement strand
GGCCATCCGTGCCGCGGAGGCGATCAACCGTCAGCACGTCATCGTGCTCGACGAGCAGGACCGCCCGCAGCGGTGGCTGTCCCTGGACGAGCTCGCCGCACCGAACGCGCTGGCCGACGTGTCCCGCGACGAGGGCCTGGAAGTCGTCAGCCTCGCCTCGACGCTGAACGACGCGCTCGACCTGATGCTCACGTCCTCACACGGCGTCGTCGTCGTGACGGGCCGGCGCAACGTCTACCAGGGCGCGATCCGCGTCGAGACGATCATGGACGCCATGGCCGACCTGCGCGGCGCTCCGGCGCGGGAGGGCTCGTGACGTCGGCGCTTCCCGCGATAGTCACCACCGACGTCCCGACAGCCGGCATCGCCCGGCCGGGACGGCTCCGCTGGATCCTGCAGCCGACACTGTGCGTAATCGCAGTCGTCGGCGCGCTGCTGTACGTGAACGCCGCCGACGTGTCGGAGTCGGAGAAGCGCTCGCTGGCCGTCCCCGAACTCCTGACGCTGCTGCGCCAGCACATGGTCGTGAGCCTGGCCGCCACCGTGCTGACCTGCCTGATAGCGATCCCGCTCGGCGTCTTGCTGACCCGCGGATCGATGCGGCGGTTCTCCAAGCCCATCATCACCGTCGCGGGCTTCGGCCAGGCCGCGCCCGCGATCGGTCTGATCGCACTGGGCGCGGTCCTGTTCGGCATCGGCGCGACCGGCGCCGTGGCCGCTCTCACCATCTATGGCGCGCTGCCGATCATCGCCAACACCGTGGTGGGTCTCGACGGCGTGGACCGCAAGCTGGTCGAGGCGGCGCGCGGCATGGGAATGTCGGCGTTCTCCACGCTGCGGCGGGTCGAACTCCCGCTGGCCCTGCCCGTGATCATCGCCGGTGTGCGCACCGCGCTGGTGCTCATCGTCGGCACCGCGGCGTTGGCGTCCTTCACCGGTGCGGGCGGACTCGGCCAGCTGATCACCACGGGCATCAAGCTGCAGCAGAGCACCACGTTGGTCGTCGGTGCCATCCTCGTCGCCGCTCTGGCGCTGGCCATCGACTGGCTGGCGCGCGTGGTCGAGATGGTCGCATCGCCGAAGGGACTGAAGTGATCATGTTGCGTCGCACCACCGCCGTGCTCGCCGGGCTGGCCATCGCGTCGACCGCCCTCGCAGGGTGCGGACTGCGCTCGGCCAGCGGCGCCGTACTCGAGGCGCGCCCGGGCGCCATCCAGCACTACGACTCGCTCGACGGGGCGAAGAT
The DNA here is from genome assembly GCA_029256565.1 of Mycobacterium sp. Taxonomy (GTDB): domain Bacteria; phylum Actinomycetota; class Actinomycetes; order Mycobacteriales; family Mycobacteriaceae; genus Mycobacterium. The sequence goes on along the minus strand of JAQSXQ010000004.1, from coordinate 18,675 downwards.
CACCGTCATCGCCAAGGACTTCACCGAGCAGCTGATCCTCGGCAACATGGTGTCGATCGTGCTGGCGGCCGCGGGCGCAGAGGTCACCAACCTGACGAACACGCCGGGCAGCTTCGGCGTCCGGCAAGCGATGCTCGACGGCAACGCCGACGTCTCGCCCGAGTACACCGGCACCGGCTGGATCAACTATCTCGGCAACGAGCAGCCCGTGAAGGGTGCGCAGGCCCAGTGGCAGGCGGTCAACGAGGCGGACCGGGCCAACGACCTGACCTGGCTGCCGCCTGCGCCGATGAACAACACCTACGCGTTCGCGATCCGCGAGTCCGAGGCGGAGCGGCTCGGGGTGACCAAGCTGTCCGATCTCGAGCGACTTCCCAAGCAGGAGTTGACGTTCTGCGTCGAGAGTGAGTTCGCCAGCCGCAACGACGGTTTCGTGCCCATGCTGGCCACCTACGGCTTGACGCGCGAGGATCTCGGCCGGGTGACCAACCTCGACACCGGCGTCATCTACACCGCAACGGCCAACGGGGACTGCAACTTCGGCGAGGTGTTCACCACCGACGGCCGGATTCCCGCGTTGAACCTGCGGGTGCTCGACGACGACCGGCAGTTCTTTCCGCTGTACAACCTCACCGAGGTGATCCGGACCGAAGTGCTCGAGGCGCATCCCGAACTCGCGGAGATCTTCGGCCAGCTCAATCCGCTGATGACCAACGAGGTGATGCTGACCCTCAACGCGAAGGTCGACAACGACGGCGAGGATCCGGCGCTGGTCGCCAGGGACTGGCTGATCGAGCAGGGTCTGCTGACGTAGCCGAACCGATCCGTGACGGATCGTCCACGATCGCCAGCAACCCTCGCGTGGCCGGTAGGCTTCCGGGCGTGTCCGACTGGTCCGCCGAGCTACGGCCAAGCCTGCGCGAGCGGAAGAAGCAGAACACCCGCCGCATGCTCGTCGACGCGGCGGTGAGCCTCTGCCTGGAACAGGGCTACGAGAACACCACCGTCGAGCAGATCTCGGCGGCCGCGGAGATCTCGACCCGAACCTTCAGCCGGTACTTCGCGACCAAGGACGCCGTGTTCATCGCGGTGCTCGACGACCTGGCCAACGAAATCGTCGTGCAACTGAACGCGCTTCCCGAGGACCTCAGCCCGATGGAGGCGTTGCGGGCCGCGCACATGGCGGTGCTGGACGGGGTGTCGCGCCGCTCGCTGGAGGGACTGACCACCGACCGCGTCGCTCTGATCCTGCGCATCGTCAACTCCTCGGACACGCTGCGGCAGGCCGCGATCGACTACCGCTGCCCGGCGGCGGTCGAGGCGCTGGCCCGCAAGATGGGCGTCGCACCCGACGATGCGGATCTCGACCTCGCCGTCGCCCTGTTCTCGACGACGATCGTGGCCGCCTGCCGCGACCTCGTCGAGGATCGCGACGACGCATCCCTTGGACCAGAGATCGTCATGGACCGGTTGGAGCGGTCGCTGGGTCACGTGGTGCGGTTCGCGGCCGACATGGACGTCCGGCAGACCGCCGCCGACTAGTTGCGGCGCGTGCGCCAGCCGCCAACGGCCAGCGCGACGCCGATCAGCGCGATGATCGGGCCGAGGACCGTCCACGTCGTCGTATTGCTCATGGGGCTGCCGCCGACCACGCCGATGCCCTGCAGGGTGAACAGCAGGCCGAACAGGGCGACGACGACGCCGACGCAGATGATGGCGAAACGCATGGCCCGACCCTAGACGTCCGAACGCGGCCTGCCGCGCAGCGCGCCCCACAACCCGACGCCGATGCCGACGACGGCGCCGCCCAACCCGATGACCTGCTGGCCGCGCTTGAGGTCGTGGTGCACGCTCATGCCGCCGAGCAGGTCGGCCGCGTCCGCGCCGCCGGAGGCGAGGAACCAGCCGCGGGTGTCGTCACCGCGCAGCGCCGCGGCCACCAGCAGGCCGCCGATCAGGGCGTCGCGGTAGCCCATCGACCGCAGCAGCAGGCGCGCCGAGGGGCCCGGATCGTCGGGTTCACCCCACAGCCGGTTCGCTCGCAGCGGATCGACGAGGAAGGACACTCCGCTCGCGAGGCGGATGCTGCCCGCCACCAGGGCGGCGCGATCGGTCGGCATGGCTGGAGCCTAGGTCGCCCCGGCCCGGCGCCACGGCGGATTGGTCGACCGCAGAACCTGAGAAGTCGCTCAGCGACGGTCGCACCCGGGTTACCTAGTCTGCTTTACTAAGGCGATCGAGTAAGGCTGTCCTAACGCTGCCGAGTGAGGAGTCGCGACCGGTGACGCACCGATGACCACCGGGATCACCGACCCGATTCCGCCGAGCACCCACCAGCACCGCTCCGGCCTGGCCAAGTGGATCCGCACGCTGGCGGTTCCGATCATCATCGGTTGGGTGCTGCTCGTGGCCGCACTGAACCTGACGGTGCCGCAGCTCGAGGTCGTCGGCCAGATGCAGTCGGTCTCCATGAGTCCCGCCGACGCACCGTCGGTGATCGCGATGAAGCGCGTCGGCACGGTGTTCGAGGAGTTCAAGTCCGACAGCTCCGCGATGATCGTGCTCGAGGGCGACGAGGCCCTCGGCGACGAGGCGCACCGCTTCTACAACGACATGGTCGCCCGGCTCGAGGCCGACGACCAGCACGTCGAACACGTGCAGGACTTCTGGGGCGATCCGCTCACCGAGGCCGGGGCGCAGAGCGACGACCTGAAGGCCGCCTACGTCCAGGTGTACCTCGCGGGCAACCAGGGCGAGGCGCTGGCGAACGAATCGGTCGAGGCGATCCAGGGCATCGTCGAGGGGCTCACTCCCCCGCCGGGCGTCACCGTGCACGTGACAGGCGGCTCGGCACTGGCCGCCGACCAGCAGATCGCGGGCGACCGCAGCGTGCGCATCATCGAATTGGCGACGTTCGGCGTCATCATCTCGATGTTGCTGCTGGTGTACCGGTCGCTGCGCACGGTGTTCCTGACGTTGGTGCTGGTCGTGCTGGGGCTGGCGGCATCGCGTGGCGTCGTGGCCTTCCTCGGCTATCACGACCTCATCGGGCTCTCGACGTTCGCCACCCAGCTGCTGGTGACGCTCGCGATCGCCGCGACCACTGACTACGCGATCTTCCTGATCGGCCGATATCAGGAAGCCCGAACCATGGGCGAGGACCGGGAGTCCGCCTACTACACGATGTTTCACGGCACGGCCCACGTGGTGCTCGGGTCCGGCATGACGATCGCCGGCGCGACGTTCTGCCTGTCGTTCACCCGTCTGCCGTACTTCCAGTCGCTCGGCATCCCGCTGGCGGTCGGCATGACGATCGCGGTGTTGGCCGCGTTGACGCTGGGGCCCGCGCTGATCACCGTCACCAGCCGGTTCGGGTGGCTGGAACCCAAGCGCGCAATGCGCATCCGCGGGTGGCGCAAGATCGGCGCGGTCATCGTGCGGTGGCCCGGTCCGGTGCTGATCGGCACGGTGGCCCTGTCCCTGATCGGACTGCTCACCCTGCCCGGGTACCAACCCAACTACAACGACCGCAACTACCTGCCCACCGATCTGCCTGCGAACCAGGGCTTCGCCGCCGCCGAACGACACTTCGACCCCGCGCGGATGAACCCCGAGCTGCTACTGATCGAGAGCGACCGGGACCTGCGCAACTCCGCGGACTTCCTGGTGATCGACAAGATCGCAAAGGCCGTGTTCCGCGTCGAGGGCATCGGGAGCGTCCAGGCGATCACCCGGCCCGACGGCAAGCCGCTCGAGTTCAGCACCATCCCCGCGCAGATGGGCCTGTCCGGCATCAGCCAGGACCTCAACCGCAAGTACAGCCAGGACCGGATGGCCGACATGCTGGTTCAGGCCGACGAAATGCAGAACACCATCGACACGATGACCAAGATGTCGTCGCTGATGGGCCAGATGAACGCGGTGACCCAGGAGATGGTCGTCAAGACCAAGCAGATGGCGGTCGACGTCGCCGAGATCCGGGACTCCATCTCGAACTTCGACGACTTCTTCCGCCCCATCCGCAACTACTTCTACTGGGAACCGCACTGCTACGACATCCCGGTCTGCTGGGCGATGCGGTCGGTCTTCGACCTGCTCGACGGCGTGAACACCACGACCGAGGACATCCAGATGCTGGTGCCCACGCTCGAGCGGCTCGCCACGCTGCTGCCGCAGCTCGAGGCGCTGCTGCCCGGACAGATCGAGTCGATGCGCAACCAGCGCGACATGATGCTGAAGATGCAGGCCACTCAGAGTGGCGTGCAGGACCAGCAGGCGGCGGCGTCGGAGAACCAGACGGCGATGAGCGACGCGTTCAACGACTCCTGGAACGACGACACCTTCTACCTGCCGCCGGAGATCTTCGACAACGAGGACTTCAAGCGCGGGATGGAGAGCTTCATCTCCCCCGACGGCAAGTCGGTGCGGTTCATCATCTCCCACGAGGGTGATCCGTTGTCGGCCACCGGCATCGAGCGCATCGACGCGATCAAGCTGGCCGCCAAGGAGGCCATCAAGGGCACTCCGCTCGAGGGCTCGAAGGTCTACCTGGGCGGTACCGCGTCGGCGTTCAAGGACATGCGGGACGGCAACGGCTACGACATGCTGATCGCCGGGATCTCGGCGCTGACGCTGATCTTCATCATCATGCTGCTGATCACGCGCAGCCTGGTTGCGGCCGCGGTCATCGTCGGCACCGTCGTGGTGTCGCTCGGCGCGTCGTTCGGGTTGTCGGTGCTGGTGTGGCAGCACGTGCTCGGGGTGCCGCTGCACTTCATGGTGATGGCGATGGCGGTCATCGTGCTGCTGGCGGTGGGCGCGGACTACAACCTGCTGCTGGTGGCGCGTCTCAAGGAGGAACTGCACGCCGGGATCAACACCGGGATCATCCGGGCGATGGGCGGAACCGGTTCCGTGGTCACCGCCGCCGGTCTGGTGTTCGCCTTCACCATGATGGCGATGATGGTCAGCGAGATGACCGTCGTGGCCCAGGTGGGTACGACGATCGGGCTCGGCCTGCTGTTCGACACCCTGGTCATCCGGGCGTTCATGACGCCGGCCATCGCGGCCCTGCTGGGCCGGTGGTTCTGGTGGCCGCAGGTGGTGCGCAAGCGCCCGCTGTCGGCGTCGCCGATCAGCCGCTGACGGTCACCGGCCGAAGCCGGCGTCGCGCAGCGCCTGGGCCATTGCCCCCGACGCGGCGGGCGCACTCTTGCGAGCGTCGTTGCCCGCCTTCGGGTTACGGCGCTCCCCCGCGGCCTGCGGCCGGTCGCGACGAGGCTGACCACCGCGGTCGGGGCGGTTGCCCTGGTCGCGCTGGGGGGTGTCGTTGAGTCGCAGGCTCAAGCCGATGCGTTGCCGGTCGACGTCCACCTCGAGGACCTTGACCTTGACCACCTGACCCGACTTGACCACTTCGTGCGGGTCGGAGACGTAGCGGTCGGACATCGCCGAGACGTGCACGAGGCCGTCCTGGTGCACGCCCACGTCGACGAACGCGCCGAAGGCCGCGACGTTGGTCACCACGCCTTCGAGGATCATTCCCGGCTTGAGGTCGGACACCTTCTCCACGCCCGCCGCGAAGGTGGCCGTGGTGAACGCCGGCCGCGGGTCGCGTCCGGGCTTCTCGAGTTCGGCGAGGATGTCGGTCACCGTGGGGATGCCGAAGCGGTCGTCGGCGAAGTCGGCGGGCCGCAGCGACCGCAGCGACCGCTCGTCGCCGATCAGTTCGGCGAGCGTCACGCCCGAGCGGTCCAGGATCCGCCGCACCACCGGGTAGGCCTCGGGGTGCACGCCCGAGGCGTCGAGGGGGTCGGTGCCGCCGTTGATGCGCAGGAAGCCCGCGCACTGCTCGAATGCCTTGGGCCCCAGTCGCGGAACCTTCAGCAGCGCCTTGCGGCTGTCGAATCGCCCGGCCTTCTCCCGGTGCGCGACGATGGCCTCGGCCAGGTTGTCCGTCACGCCGGAGACGCGTGCCAGCAGCGGCACCGACGCGGTGTTGAGGTCGACTCCGACTGCGTTCACGGCGTCCTCGACGACCGCGTCGAGGCTGCGGGCCAGGATGCCGGGCGTCACGTCGTGCTGATACTGGCCGACGCCGATGGACTTCGGATCGATCTTGACGAGTTCGGCGAGCGGGTCCTGCAGGCGGCGTGCGATCGACACCGCTCCGCGGATGGTGACGTCGAGGTCGGGCAGTTCGTGAGCGGCATATGACGATGCGGAGTACACCGACGCTCCGGCCTCGCTGACGATGGCCTTCGCGGGCGCAGTGGCGCCGGCCGACCGGATGTCGGCGATGAGTTCGGTTGCCAGCGCGTCGGTCTCGCGCGACGCCGTGCCGTTGCCGATGGCGATCAGCTCGACGCCGTGGCGCGCGACGAGCGCGGCGAGCGTCGCCTTCGCGGCGTCCCACTGCTTCTGCGGCTGGTGTGGGAAGACCGCGCAGGTGTCGACCACCTTGCCGGTGCCGTCGACGACGGCGACCTTGACTCCGGTCCGGAAACCGGGGTCCAGACCCAGCGTCGTGCGGGTGCCTGCCGGCGCGGCGAGCAGCAGGTCCTTCAGGTTGCGGGCGAAGACCGTCACCGCGTCCTTCTCGGCTCGCTGCCGCAGCTTGATCCGGGCGTCGACCGAGGCCGAGACCATGAGCTTGACCCGCCACGCGAAGCGGACGGTGGTGGCCAGCCACGGTGTCGCGGCGCCCGGCGCACTGAGGTCGACGCCGAGCGCCTGGGCGACCAGCACCTGGTACGGCTCGTCGTCGCCGCCGTCGAACGTCAGCGCCAGCACCTGTTCCTTCTCGCCGCGCATCACGGCGAGCACGCGGTGTGACGGCATCTTCTCCAACGGCTCGGAGTAGTCGAAGTAGTCACGGAACTTCTGCGCCGCGGCGCTCCTACCCACCTCCTCCGACGACGGCGCCGTGCGCAACGTGCCGTCCGCCCAGAACTTCGCGCGGACCGCACCGACCAGCTCGGCGTTCTCGGCCGCGCGCTCGATGACGATCTGCCGCGCCCCGTCGAGCGCAGCCGCGGCGTCGGCCACGTCGTCGTTGAGGAATTCCGCCGCCACGTCGTTCGGAACCAGCGTCGGGTCGGCGAGCAGGCGGTCGGCCAGCGGCTCGAGACCGGCTTCCCGTGCGATCTGTGCCTTCGTCCTGCGCTTCTGCTTGTAGGGCAGGTAGATGTCCTCGACCCGCGACTTGGTGTCGGCAGTCAGCAGCGCCGTCCGCAGCTCGTCGGTGAGCTTGCCCTGCTCCTCGATCGATGCCAGCACCGCCACCCGGCGGGCGTCGAGTTCCCGCAGATAGCCCAGACGTTCCTCCAGCGTGCGCAGCTGGCCGTCGTCGAGGCTGCCCGTGGCCTCCTTGCGGTAGCGCGCGATGAACGGGACGGTGGAACCCTCGTCGAGCAGCCGGACCGCGGCTGCCACCTGGGCCTCCCCCACTGCGAGTTCCGCAGCGAGACGGGCGTTTACGGTCTTGACGGGCGGGGTCGAAGTCACGCGGCGACCCTACCGAACGGCTCCGACGGGTCCGCGCGGGCACGGATTCGGCCGATTCCCGTCGCCTCGGCCTCGATTGATCTAGATTTGGCCCGCTAGCCAGTGTTCGAACACCCGGGGCTAGCGAAGCGACGGGGAGAGGCCGGGGACGCCATGAGTACTGCCGCAGAACGTGCCGCTCAACTCGACCTGGTCGCCCGTCTTCAGTCTTCGTACCCCGAACTCCCGGACGCCCCCACGCCCGATCTGCTGGACCACGCACGGCTCACCGCATACCTCAAGCCGGTACACGACGTCGGCGGGGAACCCGACGCTCCCATGAAGTACGAGAACAAGCAGTACGAGCTGTGGGAGCACATGACCTACGTCATCTGCGAGGTGCTGGCCTGGCGTGGCATCTGGCTCTCCGAGGAGCGCCGGCGGATGGGCAACGTCGACGTGGGCCGCGCGGCCTATCTGGGCCTGCCGTACTACGGGCGCTGGCTGCTCTCGGTGGCGCGGATCCTCGTCGAGAAGCATCACATCGGGTTGACCGAGCTGAGCGAACGCATGGCCGAGGTGGCCGACCGCTATGCAGGCGGGCTCGATGGGCAACGCCCCGAGGCCCTACCCAAGTTCGAGGGCGACGGTTCGGCGGTGAAGCGCAACGCACACCACCTGCACGCCGTCGGCAAGGGCGACCCGCAGGTCTACGCAGGCAAGGCCGGTGAACCCCGCTTCGCCGTCGGCGACGCCGTCGTCGTACGCGAACTGCCGGTGCTGTTCTACACCCGCACCCCGGAGTACGTCCGCGGCGCCACCGGCGAGATCGCGGCGGTCGCCTACGAGAGCCCGGCAGCCGAGGACGAGACGTGGGACCGCCCCGACGCCGAGCCCGAGTGGTTCTACGTCGTGCGCTTCACCATGGCCGACCTGTGGCACGGCTACACCGGCACCGCCACCGACTCCCTGCGCACCGAGATTCCCGAACGCTGGCTGCGGCCGGCCTGAGCGCGCCACCGCGACACCGAGGAGGGCACGTGACCCACGATCACGACCACGACCACGACCGCACCGTGAAACCGATGGTCGACGAGATCACCGACTTCGAAGTGCTCGAGATCGCGCTGCGCGAGCTGTGCATCGAGAAGGGCATCTTCACCGCCGACGAGCACCGTCGTTTCACCGAGTTCGCCGAGCAGATCGGGCCTGCACCGGCCGCCCGGCTGGTCGCCCGCGCGTGGCTCGACCCGGATTTCAAGGCCCTCGCCCTTGCCGAGCCGATGACGGCCAGCAAGGAGGTGGGGGTCGACTGGATGGAGCCGACCGGCTTCGGCACGCCCAGCGACTTCACGGCGTTCTCGATCCTGGCGGACACCCCAACGGTGCACAACGTCATCGTCTGCGCGCTGTGTTCGTGCTATCCGCGGCCCATCCTCGGCAACTCGCCGGAGTGGTACCGCACGCCGAACTACCGCCGCCGTCTCGTCCGGTGGCCGCGGCAGGTGCTCGCCGAGTTCGGTCTCTACCTGCCCGACGACGTCGAGGTGCGCGTGCAGGACTCGAATCAGAAGCACCGCTTCATGGTGATGCCGATGCGTCCCGACGGCACCGACGGCTGGACCGAGGACCAGCTCGCCGAGATCGTCACCCGGGACAGTCTCATCGGCGTCGCCCTGCCGAAGCCCGGCGTCACGTCCAACGTGATCGTCGACACCCGGCCCGCCGTCCACCCCGCCGCCGACTGACCGCCGGGAGCAATGGTGAGCACTTCCCGCGAGATCGGGCCCGTCGAGAGCGAGACGTTGCAGCGCATCGTCGAGCGCGACCAGGTGTGGCCGAAGATGGCGGCCAAGTACGGCGTCGAGAATCCGGTACCGCCGTGGAAGACCAGTCTCGACGGGCTCTGCGATGCCCTCGACCAGGCGTCGTGCGGATCGGTCGCTCCCGACTTCACCCAGCGCCGCGACGAGGAGGATGCGCTGTCGGCGAGCGTGTACGCCGCGTTGCCCTATCCGGAGAGCCAGTTGATGTCGCTGGCCCACTCGCTGATGGTCCGCGGGATCATCACCGAGCCGGAACTCCGTCAGCGGCTGGCTGCGGTGCGGGCGCGGCTGGAGTCCTGAGTCGCCGACGACCCGATGCTGACCCGTGCCGCTGCCGCTGCCGCGAGGAAGCACCCCAGCGAGGCCCAGCCGTCGACGCCGGTCAGCCCGTTCTTCGCCATCAGCACCAGCGCGACACCCGCCACGCACACCAGCGCACCGCCGACGGTCGACCTGACGCCGGTTGCGCTGCCGGTGGCGTCCCACCACGGCAATCGGCGGTGTTCCAGCGGCGAGAGCAGCCAGAACGCGGCCGCCATGACGACCGAGAACACCACGGCCCGCAAGGCCAGCATCCCCCAGAAACCTGGCGCGTCGACCTCGTAGGCGTCGAGGCCGACGGCGTGTAGCGCGAAGGTGGCGGCGGCGATCGCCGGAATGTGCCAGAGGTAGATGGTCATCGCTCCGCCGTTGCCCGTGGCGACCACCCGCCAGACCCGCGGCCGGCTCGCCCATCGCCGGATCGGGCCGGACGCGGCGACGAAGGCGCAGGACATCCAGGTGCAGTGCAGCGCGAGCAGGAGCGTGGGAGGTGACACGTTCGACATGCGCTCGGCGCCGGTCACCACGAGGGCCACCTCGTATGGTCCCGCCAGCGCGACGACCACCTGGGCGGCCAGAGCGGCGGCCGCCACCACCAGCGCCGGGCGCGGCAGCACCAACTTCTTGGCGTAGCCAACGCCGATGACCACGGGGATCAGCCAGACGATCAGCAGGTTGGCCGCGCCGGCCCACGGTGTGCCGACCGCGATGCGGATCCCGTCGACGACCGCTGCGGCGGCGATGAGACCCACGACCACGGCGGCGACGCCGCGCCACGATGCGAGGCGCATCAGCGCCGGTACGAACGCCAGGGCGACCAGGTAGACGCCGAGGAACCACAGCAGCGCCACCGATTCGCGCCCGATGCCCGCCGCGGACGCCGGTCCGAGCACGACGCGGACGACGAGCACCCCAACCGTCCAGGCCGCCAGGTACCAGAACGCCGGTCGGCACAGGCGTTGGGCGCGGGTGAAGAGCCAGGCACCCCAGGGCGTGCCGGGCCGCCAACCGTAGGCGCCCGCGGCGCCACCCGCGAGGAAGAACAGCGGCATGATCTGCGCGACCCACGTCAGGGGGGCGAGATCGGGTATCTCGCCGAGCAGGTTCCCGATGCGAAGCCCGCGGGTGTCGATGGTCGCGAGCAGCAGCGCGCAGTGCCCGAACATGACGACCACCAGCGCGCCCAGTCGGGCGACGTCCACTGCGCGGTCGCGTCCCGGGTTCGTCTCGCCGGCGACTTCGGGTACGTCCGACGCGGGCTTGGTGAAGGCCATGACATCAGCATGCCGGGCCGGCGCGGCGATGCCCACGAGTAGGACTACGCGTTCTTCGAGAATTCGGGCTGGCGCTCGGCATCGCCTACATTGCTAGGCAATGCGATCTGCACTGGTACTCCTGGCCTCGGTCCTCGCCATGACGGCGGCGACCGTCACCACGTCCATGGCCCCGCCAGCCCGGGCCGAGGCTCCGATGCCCGATCTGAGCGGTTACGCGTCGGTCCCGCCGGACGCGTTCGTCGCAGACGGTGAGGCCTACTTCCAGACCCCCGACGGGCTGCTGTGCTCCATTCAGCCCACTCGCGGCACCGCAGGCTGCGACGGGAAGCTGCCCGCGACGCTGATCGGCGTCAACGAGATCGTCCTGGCGGCCGACGTCAACGCCCGCGGCCTCCGTGCGACGGCCAATCCGAGGTTCGTCAAGGCGTCCGGTGACGCCGCCCCGGTGCTGCACGACGGTCAGAAGCTCGCGTTCGGCGACTTCGAGTGCGCGGTCGGCCCGGGACCGCGTACGGCGTGCACGAAGGGCAGCCCGGTTGCGCAGTGGATGATCGTCTCCCCCGGCCGAACCGGCATCGGCCCGGCGACCGACGGTCTCCCAGAGGGATTTCCGGACCCCAACGACTTCGTCGTGGGCGACGACACCTACATCGTCGGCACCGGAGCCAAGAACCTGTTCCCGGTGTTCACCGTCGATGGCGGGCTGACGTGTTCGATCGTCGTGTTCAGCGGCGGCGAGATCGGTTGCAACGGAGCGCTTCCCGGTGTGGCAGCCGGCGAGAACGAGGTGTTCGCGCAGTTGCCCGGCGGCGCGGGGATCCGCCGCACCGACGACCCGAAGTTCGACCAGCCTGCCTACCCGGGCAACGTACGCCGGCTGCCGGTGGGCTACCGCGTCAACGGGTCGGGCTCCACCTGCATGGCCGTGACCGGCGGAGTCGCCTGCTACGGCACGTTGGCAGGCGCCACCCAGGGCTTCGAGGTGGGTCCGGAGGGAACCACGACGTTCGGCGGCTAGCGGTCAGTCCGAGCCGACCAGGACGCGGCCGAGCGGCAGCGCTGCGCCTCCCAGTTCCTCCCACAGCGCGGCGAAGTAGAAGTAGACGACGATGCCCGCGAAGGCGAAGATCAACCAGCCCGCGGCCTGGTTCGCCACGGTGCTCCCGGTCTGATTGCCGATCAGGAGCAGCACCAGCGCCAGGTCCACGATCGCCAGTACGGCCGGGTAGAGCCACGGCAGCCGGATCGTGAGCGCCGTCAGCAGGCCGATCGACAGCAGCCAGCTGGCCAGCCACAGCGCGGTGGTCTGGCGGACGTCAGCCTCGGCGATGCCGAACCAGTCGTGGGCGAAGCCAAGTGCCAGAACGCCGTAGCTGCCATAGAAGCCGAAGAACGTGCCGTAGATCGTCGCGTTGACGTTCTGGCGCAGTGCCGCCGACCAGATGGTGGTGACCAACAGCCCGATCGCCGTCGCGGAGACGAGCACGGGTATCGCCGCCGCAGAGGCACTTACGAGCCCGGTGTTCGTCGCACCGAGCCCGATGGCGCCCGGGATGATGAGCGGCAGGCCGATGAGCCCGGGGTTGCCCTCGGGTTTCGGTGGCGCGACGGGGTGGTCGGCTGCGGATGGGACTTCGATGCGGTCCACGACACTGGTCATGTCCGCACAGTAGGAGCGCCTCGGTCCCCCGGCCCACAGTTGTAATCGGCGTCAGTGGAAGTCGACTCGGGCACGAGACGCGCCCCCGGTCACCGGACCGTGCGGTCGATCTGCGTCTGATGCCGGTAGCCGACCACCACACTGGTGATCAGCGAGATGGAGATGATGGCCTCGGCGATGAAGAAGGCCATGAAGTCGATGACCGAGCCGATCGGCGGATCCCCCGGTATAGCGTTGCGCAGCGGCACCATTGCGAAGAGCAGGGCCGCCATCACACCGTAGGCGTTGAAGTCGAAGCCCTGGCGGTGGCGGATCACGTAGTAGGCGGCGAGCGCGGCGGCGAAGGACAGCCCCAGCATGAGCACCATGATGAAGACGCCGAAGATCATCGTGGGCGGGCTGCGTTTGACGTCGAGGTCGACGTTGAGCCAGTCGTCTTGTTCCGGGTCGTAGTCCGGGGAGATGACGAAGAACGCGTCGGTGCTCCAGATGGTCACCGCCAGTGGGATTTCGCTGCCGTCCGCACCGGTCATCCGAAAGGACAGATACGACGTGTACCGGTCGAACGGGAAGTCGGTGACGGTCCCGTTCATGGCGAAGGACTGCTCCAGGTTCGGCAGCCAGTCACCGGCTGCCACGTCGACGGGTTCGTTGCGCACCGCGTTGGTTTCTAGCCTCGCACCTTCGGCGAACGTACCGTCGGGTCGGGCGAGTGAGCCCTGGGGCCGCACGTCGGCCACCGTGATGGCGACGGTCTGACTCTCGACGTCGACCCGGGTCACCCATGCCGCGATGTCGACGCGATCGGCGTTGGTCTCGTCCTCGCCGAAGATGATCGATGGCTGCTCGGTGGCTTCGCGACTCGCGAGATAGCCGCCGAGGCTCAGTGCGATCGTCAGGATCACGGCCACGCACATGGCCAGTCCTCTGGCGATCACACGCCGGCCGTTGCGCGTCGTCGGGTTGGCCGTCATCGAGGTACCTCCTCCGGAGCCGTCGGCGCGCGCCTCGCCCGGACGGCGACCAGGCCACCGCCGATCACCAGGACCATGCCGAGATACGTGGTGGCCGAGGGTACTTGGCCCCACACGATCCAGTCGAGCACCGCGGTGAACACGATCACGCTGTAGATGAACGGACCGACCTTCTCCGCTGAGGCGTAGCGGTAGGCCAGCACGATGAGGATCTGCGACGACAGCTGGGCGAAGCCGAGCCCGATCAACCAGCCAAGCGCCTGCGACGGGATCGGCTCCCAGTCGACGACCGCGATCGGCACCGAAAGGACGGTCGACAGCAGGAAGTAGTAGAACAGGACACGGGTGATGGGTTCGGTCGCGCCCAGCCAGCGGACCGACATCATCGCCACGGCAAGCAGTATCGCTCCGGCGAAGGCGGACACTTCGCCGGCGTTGAAGCTGTGGCCCTGGGGCTGCAGCACCAGCACGACACCGACGAAGCCGATTACGGCGCCCGCCCAGGTCGCCGTCGACACCTTCTGGCGGGTGACCAGCCACGCGACGAGCGGCATCCACAGCGGGGCGCTGTAGGTCAGCAGGGTCGCGTTGGCGAGCGGTATGCGGGCTATCGCGAAGAACAGGGCGTACCAGCAGGCAGTGCCCGCGACGGCCCGCAGCACGTGCAGCCCGATCTTGGAAGTCCGCAGTGACGACGGTCCGTTCCGGAGGACGACGGGAACGATGAAGAGGAAGCAGATCAGGTTCTGGAACAGCAGCAGGACGCCGGTCGAGGTGTACTGGCCCGAGACCTTGGCCAGTGCACCGACGAGCGCAACGCAGAAGAACGCTGCGGTGGTCAGAGCCGCTGCCAGTACCAGGTTCTCGGGCCGATGACCCGTCACCGCGCGGGTCATGGCGTTCCGGACAGCACGCGCACCACCTCCTGCAGAGGGGCGGCGGACGTCGATATCGTGCCGACGAATGGGTGGGCCAGCTCGAGTATGAGAAAGAGGTTGGTCGCCACGACGGTGCCGACGATCGCCACCATCGGATAGTGCATGGCGGGTTTCTCGACCCCGTAGATGATCACGGTGCCCAGGACCATTGCGCTGGTCAGGAAGATCACCGTCCAGATCGGCCACGGGAGTCCGTTGTCGTCGGCAGCAGTGAGAAGCCGTACGGTACGCGCCTCGCTGATCTTGTCGACGTTCCCGAGTGACGTTGCGAGGACTGATTTCTGGAGGTCGGTCTCGGCCCGAACGTCGCGGTATGCCACGTACACGTCGGCGAGCGCACCGTCCGCTTCGGTGGAGGGAATGTCTCCCGACCGGGACCATTCGTCGATCGCCGCTCGTTCGTAGACGAGCAGTGCGTCCCGAATGCGTTCGGTGTCGGCCTGCTCGAATGCGGTGAGATCCCTGGCCATCTGTACCCCCGCAGCGCCTTCGGCGCGTGCGTTGCCATCGGCGGTGTTGACCTGGCCCCACATCGAGGAGACCACGAACCCGATGAAGAAGGCGTAGAGGAAGCCGATGAACCCGTAGGTGAATTTGGTGACGTCGTTGTGGTCGCCGCCCGCCAGCGTGGGGAATCTGCGCCTAACGTAGCGCTGCACGAGCAGAGCTACCCCGACGATCAGGCAGATCAACCCAATGAGCAAGATGCCGGATGGAATCTGCGTAGCCAGCCACTCACTCATCGGATGATGCTCCCCATGTCGTCGGGCGCGCAGGCCCTGGTATCCATCCGAGCGGTCTCGGACTCGAAGATGCGGTTGACTCTGCGCGGCGCCAGGACGTCGACGGCGCGGAGCGCCAGCGCCTTTCGCGGTGCGATGCGGATCGGCCGGGTGCGCACCGCCGTCACCATCCACTCGGCCGCTTCGTCCGACGTGAGTGCCGCCACCCCGTCGTAGGCGCGGGTGGGCGCGATCATCGGCGTCGCGACCAACGGATAGTAGATGGTGGTCGAGTGCACCCCGGCCGTGCCGAGTTCGGTGTCGATGACGCGGCTGACGGCGCTGAGCGCCGCCTTCGATGCGTTGTAGGCGGCGAACAGCGGCGAGGCTTCCGGCAGCACGCGCCAGGTGGCGATGTTGACGATGTGTCCGTTGCCGCGTTCGATCATGCCCGGCGCGACGCCTCGGATGAGCCGCAGCGGGGCGAAGTAGTTGAGCGCCATGACGCGCTCGACGTCGTGCCACCGTTCCAGCGAGTCGATCAGGGGCCTGCGGATGGACCTGGCAGCATTGTTGATGAGCACGTCGACGGGCCCGACCTCTTCGACCAACTCGTCGATCCGGGCCAGGTCGGTGAGGTCGGCCGGTACGGCGGTGGCGTTGCCGCCTGCGGCGTTGATGCGGCCGACGACTTCGGCGAGGAGATTCTCCCGGCGCGCGACCGCGATCACCGTCGCACCCTCTGCAGCGAGTCGCTCCGCGGCGACCGCACCGATGCCCGACGACGCGCCGGTCAGCAGAATTCGCTTGCCTCGCAGGTCAATCGACGTGCGGGCGGGCCATCGGGGCATCGGGCGCATTCCTGCCAGCCGCAGCGTCTTGCGGATGTTCGGGATCACGGCCAGCACCTCTGTTCGCATCGGCACCGGGGTGGCCGCTTGGGACTGTCAATCTAGGGCGCGGCCGGGCCGGACGCGGTGCAATTTACCCAATCGTCAGCAAAGGGTAAGCGCCCCGCTCAACTCTGCTCGTCCAACGCCGCCTTGACGTCCGCCTGCGTGTCGGCGAGGAAGGTCTGGAACTCCTCGCCGGTGGCGAAGGTCGTCGTGAAGTGGTGCCGCTGCGCGATCTGCTCCCATGCCGGCGTCTTCACCATCTCACCCAGTGCCTTCTGCCAGTACGCGACGGCGACCTCCGGCATGCCAGGCGGCCCGTAGAGCCCACGCCAGTTCGACAGCGTCACGTCGAGTCCCTGCTCCTTGGCCGTGGCAGCGGCGAGCCCCGGAAGGCGGCCCTCCGACAGCACGCCCAGTGCCTTGAGTTCTCCCCCGTCGATGAGGTCGACGAACTCACTGACTCCGCCGATCGCGATGTCTACGTCACCGTTGCGAAGGGCAGTGATCTGGTCTCCTCCGCCTTCGAAGGGCACGTAGTTCACCGATGAGGCATCGCCGCCGGCGGCGGTCACCAGGAGGTCGAACGGCGCCTGATCGTCGTTCGCGGCGGCGACCGCCACCTGTTCGGGGCCATCCTCGATGGCAGTCATGACGTCGGCGAGGTTCGCGTACGGGGTGCCGGGCGCGGTGACGACGACGAAGTACTCCGTCACCAGCCGGGCGATCATGGTGACGTCGTCGTAGCCGTACTTCGACGCGCCGCGCAGTTCGTTGATCATCATCGCCAGGGACGTCACCGATATCTGGTCGTCGGCGCCCTCGTACTGCTCGACCATGGTGGCCAGGAAGTCCGCTCCGCTGCCACCCGGCTTGTTCTGCACGGGCAGGGGCACTTTCACGATGCCCTCCTGCTCGAGGGCTTCGACGACCGATCGGATCGTGATGTCGAATCCGCTGCCCGGGTTGGCGCCCGCCGTCATCGTGACGGGCCCCGCGGGGTAGGTCGGCGGGTCGGCGGCCGGCTCCGAGGACTGACACCCGGTGAGCATCAGCGAGGCGGCCAGCACGGCGCCGATGGCGGTTTTGATCACTGGAGAAGGACTACACGCACGAAAGCGTTCGTGTCTCACTTCCGGGAAGACTCGCCGAAACGTCACACCCGGTACCGGTTGCGGGCGATCAGCGTGGTGTGCAGGTCCTCGATGAGCGGATCGAGGAAGTCCCGCCTGTACTCGTCGTCGCCGACCGAGCGTGCGCTGACGTACATGAACGTCAACGCACACAGGATGAGCGTCATGTGGATCAGCGACTGCGGAACCGGGAGCGTGACGCCGAGGATGGCTCCGTCGCTGGGACCACCACCGCTCCACTTGGCCAGGAGTTCGGGACTCAGCACGATGAGGCCGAGTACGAAGAAGATCGAGGCCGTGCAGATCGCGACCACGAGCAGGTGCGCGATCTGCGTGGTGGCCATCACCAGGATGACGTTGAAGCGCTCGCCCGGCGTGAGCGGATCGGGGGCCGGTCGGTCGGGCATGGTGGCGAACGGCGTGCCGCTCAGGTCGTGGTCGGCGCCGTGGGGTGTACCGACCGACTCGAGCATGGGGCGCACTCGTGACCGGCTGCTCGAGACGATGAATGCCGCGGTGACGGAGAACAGGAAGAACAGCGCGAGGAACAGGCGGGACTGACTGATGGTGGAGGCCAGGATCCACACGTAGCCGTTGAAGAACACCACGACGGTCAGCAGCATCACCGGTAGCGCGCTGACGAAGAGCGCACCCATCGCCGAGAGCTGCGTGACGGTCAACCGCAGCGCCCAGCCGAGCACTGCACCGATGCCCGTGGCGGTGGCGACGAGAACGATCACCACGGCGACGACCGTGGCCGGTAGTTCGCCGAGCCCGCCCTGAAACACGCTGGCGCACGCGGCCACCGCCACCGAGCCGACGGACACGATGGATTGGGTGCGGCGGCTCTGGATTCTGGAGACCACCCGGCCGACGACGAGCGCCAGCGGGACGACGAGCACGATCACGCCAAGGACGACCGTCTCGGCCGGCGTCGGTGCGCCATCGATGTAGACCTCGCTGGAACCGGTGACGAGGAAGACCACCAGCAGTGCGACGACGATCGTCGCGTATCCGGCCAGCCCAGGCGACGATCGTGGCAATAGGTGGCGGGAACGGTTGCGTGCCGTCAGCGCCGCAGGCAGGCCCCGCTCGAGGAACCAGGCCTGCGCAGCATCGCGATCACCGTCTCCGGCGGTCACCGTGCGGCGGCGTGGTCTTCCAGGGCGGTCGATGCAGGAACACTAGACGACGCGCTAGCTGATCTGCCTGATCAACGAGTCCATGTCGAGCAGGTCCCAGACGGCGGCGAACTTGCCGCCCTCGAGGTGGTACAGCGTGAACTCCGAGACGTCCACCCGGCGTCCGGTCGCCTCGATGCCTGCGAACGCGCCGCGGTGGGTGCCGGTGACCGAGAAGTGCACGACGATGTTCTCGTCGTCCACGACGAGGTGGGCGACGTCCCAGTGCCAGTCGGGGAATGCGGAGATGAGCGGCTCGAACTGC
>JAQSXQ010000292.1 GCA_029256565.1 Mycobacterium sp. | reverse complement strand
GCGCCGATCTCGTCGGCGCTGACGTCGGAGACGGGTCGTCCGGTGACCGCGTCCTCGGCAGGGGTGGCGCGCTTGGGCGTCGATCCCAGGCCGAGCAGGCCGATGCCGCAGCGCGTCACGCGGTCGTCGTCGTCGAGTGCGACGGCGACGGTGGCACCGGCGATGGCGAAGTCGCCGTGCCTGCGAGCGAATTCGTGAACCGCGAAGCCGGTGCGGCCCGACCACACGGGGAAGCGCACGGCGCGCAGGATCTCGTCGGGTTCCAGGGAGTTCTCCCACAAGCCGGTGAAGAAGTCACCCGCCGGGATCTGCCGGTCGCCGCGGGACGACGCGGCGTCGATCGTCGCACCGAGCGTCAGCGCAACGGCGGCGTACTCCGCCGCGGGATCGGCGTGGGCGACCGCGCCGCCGAGGGTGCCCCTGGTGCGGATCTGGAAGTGGCCGATGTGTGGTGTCACCGCGGTGAGCAGCGGCACGGAGTCGGCGACCTCGTCGTCCAGGCCCACCAGCGCATGCGGGGTGGCGGCGCCGATGACCACCTCGCCGTCGACGAGGTCGATCCCGCACAACTCGTCGATGCGCGATATGTCGATCAGGTTCTCGAAGTGGGTGAGCCGCATCGCCAGCATCGGCACCAGGCTCTGTCCGCCGGCCAGGATCTTGGCGTCGTCGCCGAACTCGGCGAGCAGGTCCACCGCCTCCTTCACCGAGTCGGGCCGGTGATACGCGAACGGTGCGGCCTTCACGAGACGAGCCGGGATAGTGCCGCGATGAGTTCGTCGGCCTTGATCGCGGCCGGGTGTGCGGACCCTCTGCGCCTACCGAACAGGAAGCCGAGCGCGGCGCCGGCGGCGAGGCCGGCGACAACCGGGGCGGCCCGCTTGGCGACGGGGAGGGCGACGACCTTGAGCAGGTCGACCGAATCGGCGCCGGGCTGGGCCGCTGCCACCGCAGCCTCGGCCGTCGGCGCGGTGGTGGTGCCCGCGGCGGCCCCGGGGTTGGCGCCCAGGAGTTCCGCTTCGAGGCTGCGGGCGAACTGGCCGATCAGGTTGGACGACACGTCGGCGAGCACGCCGCGGCCGAACTGGGCGGCCTTGCCCGAGATCGCGAGGTCGGTGCTGATCACCACGTGCGTGGCGTCGCCCTCGTCCTTGAGTTGCGCGGTGACGGTGGCTGCGGCGGTGCCGCTGCCGCGCGTCTCCTTGCCCTCGGCGCGCAGCACGATGCGCCGCGCGGCCTCGTCCTTCTCCTTGTAGGAGGCGATGCCCTTGTAGGAGACGGTGATCGGGCCGACCTTCACCTTCACCGCGCCGGTGAACTCGTCACCGTCGACCGACAACAGGGTCGCCCCCGGCAGGCACGGCGCGACGCGTTCCACGTCGGTCAGGACGTCCCACGTCTTCGCGGCGGGTACCGCGACCCGGAATTCGTTGTTGAGTTCCACGGTCAGTGGTCCTTTCCTAGATTCATTCCCGGGTCGCTTCGCTCCTGCCCTCCGGAAGCTTCGATCAGGTCCACGATCGTGGCGGGACTTGCGGGAAGTTCGGTGACGGTCACGCCCAGCGGGGCCAGCGCGTCGTTGACGGCGTTGATGACGGCGGGCGTCGCGCCGATGGCGCCGCCCTCGCCGCAGCCCTTGTAACCGCCGACACCGGGCCCGGGGATCTCGACGTGACCGAACTCCAGCGGCGGCACCTCGGTGGCCGTGGGAAGCAGGTAGTCGACGAAGGTCGACGACAGTGGGTTGCCGTCGGTGTCGTACGAAAGCTTCTCCAGCAGTGCGCCTCCGATGCCCTGTACGGTGCCGCCGGCGACCTGGCCCTCCACGACGTTCGGGTTGATCATCGGCCCGACGTCCTCGCTCACGATGTAGCGGGTCAGCGTGACGTGGCCGGTGTCGACGTCGACCTCGCAGGTACACGCGTGCGTCGCGTTGGCCCAGTGGATCATCGCCTGCGACACGAATCGGGCGGTCGCCTCGAGCTGCGTGGCCATGCCGGGCGGGAACTGTGCGGGCTCGTAGTGCGCCCGGTACGCCAGCTCGGCGAAGGTGATCGACTTCTCGGGGTCGTTGCGCGAGAGGGCCTTCGAGTCGCGCAGTTCGATCTCGGACCCGTCGACGCCGAGGGCGTGCGCGGCCAGCGTGACCAGTTGTCCGCGCACCGCGGTACCGGCCTCGTTGACCGCACCGGCGGTCATGGGACCGCTGCGACTGCCCTGGGTGCCCGCGCCGTACGGGGTGACGGCGGTGTCACCCTGGATGGTGTGGACGTCTTCGACGTTGGCGCCCAACGCATCCGCGGTGAGCTGCACGACGGTGGTCTCCAGGCTGTTGCCGGTCGAGCCGCCGTTGACGTAGACGTTGACGGTGCCCGACGGCTCGATGCGGATGGTGCAGCCCTCGTGTCCGAGGTAGCCGGTCGCTGCCGCCGTGGGTTCGATGTAGGCCGAGAAGCCGAGGCCGATGTAGCGGCCCTGGGCGAGTGCCTCGGCCTGCTCCTTGCGGAAGCCCTCGTGGTCGAGGATCTTGACGGCCTGCTCGAAGGTGTCGGCGGGTGCGACGTTGTCGTACGGCATGCCGTTGGGGTTGACGTACGGCATCTCGTCGCCGCGCAGGACGTTGATGCGGCGCAGTTCGACGGGGTCCATGCCCATCTTGCGGGCGCCGATGTCCAGGAGGATCTCGCGGGCGAGCGTCTCGTACTGCCACGGGCCTCGATATGCATGCAGCCCAGCGGTATTGGAGAAGACCGTCTTGTAGTTGAAGCTGGCCTTGGGCACCCGGTACGGGCCGGGGAAGAACATGCCGATCGCGGCGGTGGTGAGCACGGGGTAGGGCGTGGGGTAGGCGCCGACGTCCTGGAGGAAGTCGATGTCGACGGCCATGATCTTGCCGTCGTCGTCGAAGGCCATCCGGACGGTGCCGTCGACGTGCCGGGACTGGCCCGCCGACATCAGGTTCTCCCTGCGGTCCTCGATCCACTTGAGTGCCGCGGGCACCTTGCGGGCCGCCAGCATGATGCACATGTCCTCGCGCATCGGCACGACCTTTTGGCCGAACCCGCCGCCCGTGTCGCGCATGATCACCCGCACGCGCTGGGCGGGAAGTCCGAGGAGCCGGGCGCAGAACGCCCGCAGTTCGTGCGGCGTCTGGGTGGACGCCCACAGCGTGAGTTCGCCTGCGGCGGAGGACCATTCGACGACGAGTCCGCGGGTCTCGATGGGCACCGGCACGTACATCTGCTGGTAGACGCGTTCGGACACGACGGTGGGTGCCGAGGCGAACAGTTCCTCGTCCGGTGGCATGCCGCCCATGCCGCCCGCGACGTTGTCGGGGTACTCGTCGTGGACCACGACGCCGGACTCCGGCGAGGTGCGGAAGTCGGCCAGAGCCGGCATCGGTTCGTAGTCGACGTCGACGAGGTCGACCGCGTCCTCGGCGACGTAGCGGTTCTCGGCGATGACGAGCGCGACCGGATCGCCGACGAACTTGACGACGCCCTCTGCCAGCGGCGGTCGGGGAGTGTCGGGCACGTCCTTGCCTGCGACGGCATGCCATGCCTCGACGACCTCACCGTTGAGGTCGGCAGCGGTGAAGATCGCACGCACGCCGGGCAGCGCCAGTGCGGCGGCGGTGTCGATGTTCGCGATCCGCGCGTGTGCGAACGGGCTGCGCACGAAGCAGGCGTGCAGCATGCCGGGGCGCTGGACGTCGTCGACGAAGGTGCCCTTGCCGGTCAGCAGGCGGGTGTCCTCGACCCGGGCCATGCGGGTGCCTGCGTAGCGCGCGGCGACTACTTCCGGCGTACTCGTGGTCACGGGCTGCTCCCTAGTCACTTTCGCGGGTAAGTGGTGCGCATCACATCTGTGGGCAAGCTTCGTTATCGTACAAGAGAAGCCGAATATCAAAAAGGGAGAGTGGCGTTACCGCAGGTTAGTCGTGGTGAATCCGGCCGGGGATGTCGGCAAGCGGCTGTCCGCCGCCGCCCCACCGGCGCGCGATGATCTCGCCGACGATCGACACCGCGGTCTCCTCCGGCGTCCGGGCGCCGAGATCGAGGCCGATGGGGCTCGATAGTCTGCCGAGTTCGGCCTCGGTCAGACCGACCTCGCGCAGCCGCTCGACCCGGTCGTGATGCGTCGGGCGCGACCCCATCGCGCCGACGTAGCCCACCTCCGGCAGGCGCAGGGCCACTTCCAGCACGGGCACGTCGAACTTGGGGTCGTGGGTCAGCACGCAGATGGCCGTCCTGCCGTCGAGTTCGCCGAGTTCGGCCTGGGCGGCGAGGTA
>JAQSXQ010000291.1 GCA_029256565.1 Mycobacterium sp. | reverse complement strand
CGGCGAGGTCGGCCCCCGCACAGAACGCAGGCGGGGCACCGGTCAGCACGATCACCCGGACGTCGTCGGCCGCGTCGCAGCGGCGGTAGGCGTCGGCGAGGTCGTCGCGCATGCCGTCGCCGACGGCGTTGCGCCGGTCTGGCCTGTTCAGGGTGACCGTAGCCACACCGCCCGAGATGCTTGTTTGCAGAGTCCGATAAACGGGCAGATCAGCGTGTGCATTCAAGCGGCCTACCTCCGATTCGGGGTTCTCGCCCAGCATGCCTCCGAACCCCGACACGTCGTATCGTCGCCTTGATCCAATCAACACCCAGCTAGAAGGATGCCCCCTTGACCCAGGTCTCGAGTCCCAACGCCGTTCCTCAAGAGGTATGGCGCGGTAAGGCCTACCCACTCGGCGCCTCGTATGACGGCTCCGGCACCAACTTCGCACTGTTCAGCGAGGTTGCCGAACGCGTCGAGCTATGTCTTTTCGACGCAGACGGCACCGAGACCCGGCTGACGCTGCCCGAGGTCGACGGGTTCGTCTGGCACGGCTTCCTGCCCAACATCGAGCCCGGTCAGCGCTACGGGTACCGCGTGCACGGGCCGCATAATCCTGCCGAGGGCCACCGGTGCAACCCCAACAAGCTGCTGCTCGATCCGTACGCCAAGGCGATCGACGGCAGCTTCGACTGGAACCAGTCGCTGTTCGGCTACGACTTCGGTGACGAGGACAGCCGCAACGACGACGACTCTGCCGCGAGCATGCCGAAGTCCGTCGTGATCAACCCGTTCTTCGACTGGGGCATCGACCGGCCGCCGAACCACGAGTACGCCGACTCCGTCATCTACGAGGCGCACATCAAGGGCCTCACCGAGACGCATCCGGACATCCCCGAGCAGATGCGCGGCACCTACGCCGCCGTCGCGCATCCGGCCATCATCGAGCACCTCAAGTCGCTCGGCATCACGGCGATCGAACTGATGCCGGTGCACCACTTCGCCAACGACTCGACGCTGATCGACAAGGGCCTGTCCAACTACTGGGGCTACAACACGATCGGGTTCTTCGCGCCCGACTCCAAGTACAGCAGCAGCGGCACGCCCGGTGGGCAGGTCCAAGAGTTCAAGGCGATGGTGCGCACGCTGCACGAGGCGGGCATCGAGGTCATCCTCGACGTGGTCTACAACCACACCGCCGAGGGCAACCACATGGGCCCGACGCTCTCGATGCGCGGCATCGACAACGCGGCCTACTACCGGCTGGTGGAGGACGACAAGAAGTTCTACATGGACTACACCGGCACCGGTAACAGTCTGAACGTCGGCCACCCGCACTCGCTGCAGCTGATCATGGACTCGCTGCGCTACTGGGTGACCGAGATGCACGTCGACGGGTTCCGCTTCGACCTGGCCTCGACGCTGGCCCGCGAGTTCTACGACGTCGACAAGCTGGCGACGTTCTTCGAACTGGTGCAACAGGATCCGACGGTGAGCCAGGTCAAGCTGATCGCCGAGCCGTGGGACGTCGGTCCCGGCGGCTACCAGGTCGGCGGCTTCCCACCCCAGTGGACGGAGTGGAACGGCAAGTTCCGCGACACCGTCCGCGACTTCTGGCGCGGCGAGCCCTCGACGCTCGACGAGTTCGCATACCGGCTGACCGGTTCCGCGGATCTCTACGAGAACACCGCCCGTCGGCCGGTGGCGTCGATCAACTTCGTCATCGCCCACGATGGCTTCACGCTGCGGGACCTGGTGTCCTACAACGAAAAGCACAACGAGGCCAACGGCGAGGACAACAACGACGGCGAGAGCAACAACAGTTCGTGGAACTGCGGGGTGGAAGGTCCGACGGACGACCCCGAGGTCAATGCCCTGCGATCCCGCCAGGAGCGCAACCTGCTGACCACACTGATGCTCTCCCAGGGTGTTCCGATGATCTGCCACGGCGACGAGATCGGTCGTACGCAGGGCGGCAACAACAACGGTTACTGCCAGGACAACGAGATCACCTGGATCAACTGGGAGACCGCGGACACCGAGTTGCTGGAGTTCACCCGCGCGGTGTCCGCACTGCGGGCCGCGCACCCGGTGTTCCGGCGCCGCAGGTTCTTCAGTGGCAAGCCCCTCGGTAGGCGCGGCCCGGAAGGTCTCCCGGACATCGCGTGGTTCACTCCGGAAGGCACGGAGATGACCGGCGAGGACTGGGGTTCGGGTTTCGCGAAGTCGGTTGGGGTGTTCCTCAACGGCCACGGCATTCCCGACCGGGACACCCGCGGCCAGCGTGTCGTCGACGACTCGTTCTTGCTGTTCTTCAACGCCCACTACGAGCCGATCGAGTTCACGCTTCCCCCGAAGGAGTTCGGCACCAACTGGGCGACGGTCGTGCGAACCGACGGCGCCGACGAGGAGTCGTTGGTTGCCGACGACACCATTACCGTCGACGCGCGCACCACGATCGTGCTGCAGGCAATGGCCCCGGAGACTCCCTGACGCCTACCGCGGGCGGCTAGCTCACTCGACGACGTCGAAGAACGACTCACCGTCCTCCGGCGTGCCGTCGATCTGGCCACGGGTCCGGCCGTGCTCCTCGGGGTCGATGCGCTCCAGCGCGTCCTCACCCGTGAGACCCAGCCCGCCGCCCGCGTCGGCGTCGTGCGCGTCGGTGGGTGACTCGCGATCGTCGCCGGAGACGTCGGGCTCCTCCTCGGCCAACCGCTCGTCGAGCGTCTCGTCGTCCTTGGCCTCGATCCACCGTTCCGGCGGGTCGACCACTTCGTCGCCGTCGTCGTTGCGGATCTCGTCGGAGTCGAGTTCCTCGGCGGGTTCCAGCGGGTTGTCGTCGAAGCCGTCTGTCGTCATTCGATCAATGGTGCCCGACGGCCGTGCGGGCCGTGCGTCAGGGCTCGCGCGGCGGCACGGTCAGGTCGAAGACGACGCTCGTGCCCACGCGTCGTGCGACGTAGTTGAACGCCACCCATCGGGCGATGTCATTGTGGCTGGGCGCATTCCGGCCGAGTTGGCTGCCGGTGCTGGTCGCCACGTAGTAGGCGACGCGGTGTTCGGCCACGTCGCGCTGGAACTGCGCGAGCGTGGGCGTCGGATCCAGGCCGGAGAAGCCGCCGATCGCCATCACGGCCGTCTGGGTGGCCAGTTCCAGGGCGGCGGCGTTGCTGGACCGGTCGACCGCCGCCGACCAGTCGGTGTGCGTGGCCTCGAGCAGTGCGTCGAGTTCGGGGTCGACGACGCCGCGTACCCGCTGTGCGGTGAGCACGCCCCGACGGGCGGGCCCGACCGATGGGCCGCCGCCGTGGTGCGGGGTGACGGCCGTGGCGAACGCGTACGCCCCGCTGCCTGCCAGCGCACCGGCCACCGCGACGGTCGCCGCCGCGGTCGCCGCGACATGCCTACGGGCGACGGGCAGCCCGAACGCGGCAACGGCTGCCAGCACCGCCACCGCCAGCACCGCCCACCGCAACGGAGGCAGCCAGTGGGCATTGCGACCCAGCACCCACCAGCTCCACACGCCGGTGCCCAGCGACATCACTACGAAACCGGTTTGGTACGAGAGGCTTTCGCGACGCACCCAGGTTTGCTGCAGTCCGATGGCGAACATCGCGGCGACCGCGGGCGCGATCGACAGGCTGTAGTACGCGTGCACCGTGCCGTGCATGTAGCTCAGCACCAGACCGTCGACCAGCAGCCACCCGCCGAACAGGACCGTCGCGGCCCGCACCCGGTCGGTGCGTGGTGCGCGGCCCCTGGCGATCACGACGACGACCACCGCGACCACCGACGCGGGCACCAACCACCCGATCTCGTAGGCGAATTCGCCCGACAGCAGTCTCGACCACCCGTGCACCTGCGTGCCGAGGTCGGGCACGTCGGCCAGTTCCGGAACCACCACCTCGTGGTTGCGGCCCAGGATGCGCGCCATCCCGTTGTAGCCCAGGACCAGGTTCATGAAGTCGTTGTCGGTCGACCCTGCGAGGTAGGGGCGCGACGACGCAGGCCACCACGTCGTCAGCAGGATGAACCAACCACCCGACGCCACCATCGCCGCGGCAGCCGCGGCAAGGTGGCACAGCCGCGTCCGCAGCGGCACCGGCGCCGCGACCAGATAGGTGGCGGCCAGTGCGGGTGCGATCAGCAGGCCCTCGAGCATCTTCGCGAGGAAGGCGAGCCCGAGGGCGACGCCCGTCAGCACCACCCAGCGGGCGGCTCGGGACGAGGGGTCGAGCGCGCGCAGCGTGCAGTACGCGGCCGCGGTCATCAGCAGCACCATCGCGGCGTCGGGGTTGTTGTAGCGGAACATCAGCACCGCCAC